>NZ_JAHGAH010001269.1:0-566 GCF_030248475.1 Vibrio sp. D173a | reverse complement strand
TGCGTTAGGACCCGCTGTACCACTTGTTACAACACCTACTTTGTTGCCTTCCGCATCAAACAGCTCTGCGCCTTCTCGTACAGGAGCTTTAGTTTGACCCACTAGACCAACACGCTTGCGTTGTACGTCTTTAGTTGCGATTTGTTCAAGGATGATATCTGCACCAGGGAAGCCACCAGCACGCTCACCGTCTGTACGACGAACTTTTTGAATGCCCCATAGAAGGCTAGCTTCTACTGGTGTTGTCGTTGTATCTAGATCGTGACCGTATAGACACAGACCACCCTCTAGGCGCAGCGAATCACGTGCACCAAGGCCAATCCACTCTACTTCAGCTTCACCGGTTAGTTTGCGCGCTAGTGCATCCGCGTGGTCGTTTGGTACTGAGATTTCGTAACCGTCTTCACCCGTGTAGCCACTACGGCTTACGATGCACTCTACGCCGTCGATGTCGACTTTCTGAACTTCCATAAACAGCATATCTGCAACGCTTGGTTGGAAACGAGCCAGTACTTCAGATGCTTTAGGGCCTTGCAGTGCCAAAAGCGCACGATCGTCAATTACTT
>NZ_JAHGAH010001268.1:0-592 GCF_030248475.1 Vibrio sp. D173a | reverse complement strand
CGACACGTTATTAACGTCAAAAAGTGCGTTTATGATGAATAAATGTACAGCTGACGCTTGGGTGATATGAGTCGCAGTTAATAAGCGGTGATTAATTTATGTAAGTGTTCACTTACTCTTTGGGTTTTTAAATATGTGGATTGCACCAGTTTTTTTATATATGTAGATCTCTATCACTTCGGCCAAAGACGTTAAATTTCCACAAAAAATTAAATCTGCCGTTCTGTTGTGACTCGCTTCTCAAAGTCCAACAAATAGTCAGAGTTGGACTTAAAATAGTGCTCACGGCTGCGGTGTAGGGCCGGTTTTTCACCCTATTACAGCGCTCTGATTAACATGGATTTTGGCTTGTTTTATAGCTTTAAATAAGTGCTTTGTGAAGCGATTTAAGCACGTCACAAAGGATAGCCACTTGGTGTGCTAGCGCTTCTTTAAATGACGACCGAGAGGCTAACTTGTGCATCTCAGAATCAAGATAGAACACTAGACATGGCTTCTGAGATTCTAGCTGGATAAATGAAAGTAATGGTCAATCGGAAAGAGCGAGCACAAGGCTGGAAGCACAAAAAAGCCCGCTGGTGGTCAGCGGGCT
>NZ_JAHGAH010001267.1:0-777 GCF_030248475.1 Vibrio sp. D173a | reverse complement strand
TGGGTTGTGTTCTCACCGATTGGTATTCGTGAACGGAGCCATCCGAATTTCGAATGGGTGTAACAAATGCAGAGACCCAATAGTGGCCTTTGTCCTTACACTTGTTCTTCACCAAACCCATCCAACTGTTCCCCGATTGGATGTACTCCCAAAGCTGAGCGAATGCTGCTTTGGGCATGTCTTGGTGGCGAATAAGGTTGTGAGGTTGGCCTAACAACTCTTGTTCGTTGTAGCCAGCAACGTGGTAAAAGTCTTCATTACAATAAGTAATATTACTTTCTGGCGTGGTGGTCGAAATAAGACTATCCGTATCTGAAAAGCGAACTCGTTCATCATGATTGTTCATTACGTACTGCCTTGTATTTGTTATAAGAATTTATAGTTTTATAAGGCGCGTATTATCTTATAGGTGTCAAAATTATGCCTTATCAATAAATTGACGTCAGTCATTTTTTAACCAATTAAAATTCAATATGGTTTGATGCTAATCAATACAAATAAAATCTACATAAGTTAGCTGTGAAGTTAATCCATTAAATGACATTTATTCGGCATAAAAATGGAATCAATATTCCAATCTTTGAGTTGTTTTTTCTTACTAATTTAGGATGAGATTTTTGGTGATGCACCATATTGGTGATCGCGTTGCACTAAATTGGCCAGCATAATCGATTGATTTGTATGTAATTTAATCATACAAGTCGATAATTCCCTTCTTTTGCATATGGTCTATAAATTGCTTTGCTTTTGAAAGATGTAAAACAAAACAAAGGAATG
>NZ_JAHGAH010001266.1:0-723 GCF_030248475.1 Vibrio sp. D173a | reverse complement strand
GGGATGCTCTCTTTTGTTGTGGGTCTTTTCATCTTCTATCAAGCGATGTCGCTTTCGTTTATCCAAAGACAGCCTTTGGTTGGCGTTCTGAGACGAACGGGTGTATCGGGATGGCAGCTAACCAAAGCGCTCTGTTTTGAGTTGCTGGCGTTGGTTTTAGTCAGTTGGATCTGTGGCAACATCTTTGGTGTGATGCTCGCTAACCAGTTATTACCAGCAGTATCATCAAGCTTAGGCGACCTTTACGATGCAAACGTAGGTCTGAGTATTGATTGGAGCTGGAAGTCGAGTGGCTACAGTTTGGCAATGTCATTAGCAGGCGCGTTCTTAGCGTGTGCGTGGCCGTTGATCCGCCTTCTTAAATCTCAGCCGATTCGACTCTCTTCTCGTCTGTCTTTAATGCGCTTTGCTGGTACAGAGTTTACGTGGCAAGCACTTATCGGCTGTGGTTTCTGTGTTGCAGCGGTTGCCGTGTATCAAGCTCCGCAAACACAAGAGTCTGGCTTTGCCATTATCGCACTGATGCTAGTGAGTGTGGCGCTGTTTACGCCATTCTTAATGTGGAAGCTGTTCAATAGTTTCTCTTATTCTCTGCGCTGGGTGCGTGCTCGTTGGTTCTTCGCTGATGCTGCAGCAAGCATGAGCTACCGTGGTGTTGCCACCATGGCCTTCATGCTCGCGATGACCGCTAATATTGGCGTAGAAACCATGGTCGGGAGTTTT
>NZ_JAHGAH010001265.1:0-965 GCF_030248475.1 Vibrio sp. D173a | reverse complement strand
GTTCGCTGGGCTCTAATTCGATATAACCGTGTTAGTTGCCGTGAACCCTCACAGCAGAGCGAACGAGCGAAAGTATTGGGGAATATAGTCTGGAAGCAGGGGTTTGATGTCAAGCACGTTCAAAAACTATGACACCAAACTATGATATTTCACCACTGACAGATGAAATAACAGGCAAAAAAGATAAGATGTTGCGGCTGAAGTTAAACCTTATAAGGCTAGAAATTCAATTATCTTTTGAGGGTAACGTTCAAAATCCACAAAACTGTGGTCGCCCCCTTCTTCTACTGTCTGCTTCGCTCCTTGAAACTTAGTCACCGCTTGGCGGTAGTCGAGAACTTCGTCCTCGGTTTGTTGCAGTAGCCAAAAATCACTGGGTTGAGAGATGGATGCCACGTCTAATGCCTTGAGCTCTTCAATGTGTTTCTGTTCCAACACATAATGCTCATTGGTGTACGGATTGACCTGCTCTCCAAGATATTCAGACAGCAACTCGTATGGCTTGACCGCAGGGTTGACCACTGCCGCTTTAAAACCATAGTGCGCATTTAGCCACGTCGACAGATAACCACCCAACGAACTGCCCACCAGCGCGATCTGGTACTGATCTTTATGTTGCTCTACTACGTCTTTCAAATGTGCCGCTGCCATAGCAGGGAAACTCGGCAACTGTGGTACCAAAACTTTGATATCAGGGCGATGCTCAGCACAATACTCAGCCATCACATTGGCTTTGTGTGAGCGAGATGAGCTATTAAAGCCGTGAATGTAGAGCAGCAGTGAAGGCTTACGCTGTGGCATCTCTACGGACGGCATCAGTAACCCTCAGCGTTAAAGTCAGGGGTAAAAGCACCATTGGTTAATCGACGCACTTGAGTTGCGATCTCACCACTTGGTTTAAGCTCCAGTTCTCGCCAACCCGGGCTGAGCGTATCAAGCGCAAAATCATCAGAGTTTGGCTTAAA
>NZ_JAHGAH010001264.1:0-868 GCF_030248475.1 Vibrio sp. D173a | reverse complement strand
AGTGGAGTCTAAGTTGGCAATGGCTGATAGAGCCTTGGTCGATGAAGTCATCACCATTGCTCAGCGAGCACAACAAGATTGGCGTAAAACGCCACCAGCAAAACGCGCACAGATTTTCGCTAAATTTAAAGTGTTGGTGGAAGACAACGCAGAAAAACTGTGCGAGTTGATAGGTAAAGAGCATGGCAAGATAAGCCACGACGCGATGGGGGAGCTGATCCGCGGGATTGAAAACATTGAGTATGCTGCTGGGGTTCCTGAACTGCTTAAAGGTGAATTCAGTAAAGATGTTGCAGGCCAAATTGATTCTTGGAGTCAATTCGAGCCACTTGGGGTTGTTGTTGGTATCACGCCATTTAACTTCCCGGCGATGGTGCCGCTTTGGATGTACCCGATGGCGATTGCTTGCGGCAACAGTTTTATTCTCAAACCTTCTGAACGCGTGCCTTCAGCGCAGCTATTCCTAGCGCAGCTTCTTCAGCAAGCTGGCCTGCCAGACGGTGTGTTCAATGTGATTAATGGCGACAAGCTGGTGGTAGACGCGCTGCTAGAAGATCCACGAGTGGAAGCTGTCAGCTTTGTGGGTTCAACACCGATTGCTCATTACGTTTATCAAGAAGCCGCGCGTTATGGCAAGCGATGCCAGGCATTAGGTGGTGCGAAAAACCATGCGATTGTGATGCCAGATGCTGATTTGGATAACGCCGTGGACCAATTGATTGGAGCTGCTTTTGGCTCTTCTGGCGAGCGTTGTATGGCGCTATCCGTTGCAGTGGCGGTTGGAGATGAAGTTGCAGATGCACTGATTGCTAGACTGACAGAGCAGATGAGCTCTATCAAAGTTGGCCACTATGCCGAGAAAGAGAAC
>NZ_JAHGAH010001263.1:0-768 GCF_030248475.1 Vibrio sp. D173a | reverse complement strand
CAACGATAAGAATAACCGCAGCTTTAAATGCGATAACGATAGGCTCGATAATCGCGCGGCCAAATGGGAAGTTAGAGTCAGACGGACGATTGATGTACTTCGATGCAGCTAGTGACAATAAAGTTAACAGTAAACTGATCAGCGAATAAACACCGTCGAATACGATGACGAGGGAACCAACGATTAAGCCAAGTGCCAAGCCTCCCAATGCAAAGCCAGATGCAAGAAGGGCTGAGAACATTAATACTCGATTTTCGTTTTGGTTTGTCCTGTCACACATAATGATTTCCTAGTGTCTTTGATATCTTCATTGTTCTAATACTGAGCGAGTTTTTCAAACCCAATCTGTCTTTTATAAATGGAAATAAAGACTTCTATTATGGTTTTATAATTAAATCAGAAGGTTACAGCTAATTTTCTGTGTCATTAATTTTGACACTGACTGATATGACAAATGAAGAGCGAGTGCGCTTGTGGAGCAAACAACACAGCCTACAAATACAAGATTGGAGAGTATTGAGTTGCGCTATGGATGTTGGGGCAGTAAGTAACGAAATGAGCACCTTGGTAACGGGTGCTCATTGAGAAAGTTAAGGATGCTAGAGATTATGCACGATGCTAGAAATCGAAAAGATAATCGCTGATCTTATCCGCTAACCAATTCATACCTGGGTGCTCTGCCATGCCGGCTGCGGTAAACATGCAGTAATCTTCTTGGGTTAAGCCGTAAGTGTGTTTGATAACCGAGAGTTTCTGCTCGCGAAGTAG
>NZ_JAHGAH010001262.1:0-633 GCF_030248475.1 Vibrio sp. D173a | reverse complement strand
CGTCACCCAAACGGCTTACCACACGAGGTTGGTCGTGGTTACACCAGAAAAGCGCACCCCAACCTTTACCGTTGAGTCCACTTTGCCAATGGTTAAAGATCGACTTCAGCTGTAAGAAATCAAACGGTGCTTTGGTCCATTTTTCACCATTTGGATAATCGACCTTTAGGTGATGGAAGTTAAACACCATCGACAGCTCTTTTTGATCAAGACTAGAGTATTGCTGACAGTGCTCAAGGGTTGTCGAAGACATCTCACCAACCGTTACGCTGCCGTACTTTTGGAAAACCGCGTCGCTTATCTCTTGCAAGTATTCGTGAACTCGTGGGCCATCCGTGTAGAAACGACGACCATCGCCAATCTCATCGTTCGGGAAATCTTGCTGCTTAGAAATCAAGTTGATGACATCTAAACGGAAGCCATCGACGCCTTTCTCCGCCCAGTAACTGATGATCTCTTTGACTTCACCACGAACCTTCGGGTTTTCCCAGTTTAGGTCGGCTTGCTCTTTCGCAAATAGGTGCAAGTAGTATTGGCCCGTAGCTTCATCTAGCTCCCAAGCATTACCACCAAACTTCGACTGCCAGTTAGTTGGTGCCTTGCCATTAACCGGATCTTTCCAGATATAGTAAT
>NZ_JAHGAH010001261.1:0-740 GCF_030248475.1 Vibrio sp. D173a | reverse complement strand
ATATATTTCCATTCTGATTCTAGCCAAGTGTCGTAGTCGTGAATTAAAGCTTGAAATGTTTTTATTTCCTCACATTGGCGTTCGAGAAATTCCCACTTCGACTTGGCTCTTTCGATACTGACTGGATCAACCCCTTTACTCATCAAGGCTTGGTTGAACGCTAACTTGTAGTCACTAACTCTGTCTGAAGTTATCTTTTCTTTATTTTTTATCAGCTCATCAATAGCACTTTTTTTCGCGTCCTCTTCTGACAAGCGATAATCGAAGTTAGCTTTCACCTGAACACGCTCTTGTTGATGGCGCTGTTCTTCGTTTTCAAGTTTTTCTTTCAGCTCAGACTTGATGGTAAAAAGTTCAGACTCTAGTACGCTTTTCTGTTTCTTAACTTCAGATGTACGACTTTCAGCATCACCTTCAAACTGGACTGTTTTTTGCTCTTTCAGGAGATTGAGCTTGCTCAGTTCTTCCTCAAAGACTTTTGTTCTTTGACTTTGAATTTTTATTTCTTTGTGAAGCTTATCTACTTCTTGCTCATCACTTTTGGCCCTGCTCTTCGCTTTACCTTGCCGAACTTCTACTTCTGACTCCTTGATTTTTAGAGTCTCTAATCGCTCTGAAAGCTTCTCTTCACTCAGACAAAAATCAGGAAGTGCGATTGAATCCAGATCCAAATAAAGACCAAAAATCGACTCCGTAGCTTCTGGGTCGAAAAATGGTTTCAAGTTTTTCGCATTTAACAA
>NZ_JAHGAH010001260.1:0-672 GCF_030248475.1 Vibrio sp. D173a | reverse complement strand
ATGCCTACGTTGAAAGTCATAATCAGTTGCCGGAACATGAACAACTGGCCGACTTAGCCAATACATTAAAAGTAGGGCAGTCCGGCTATCTCTATTTGCTCTCTCCTGAAGGCGTTCACCTATATCATCCATTTTTACAAGGTCAGGACAGGTCTCAAATAGCGCATATCCAGCGACAGTTGGAGCTTAAAGAAGGGATTTCGCAGTATTACCATGCCAACCCTCATGAAGCAGGATTAAGGGCGAAGGTGGCGTATTCAAGAAAACTCCCTAGCGGGAATACCTTAGTCGCTTCCACATATAAAGATGAGCTGATGTTTCTGGTTGATCAGGTTCAATTGAAAGAGAAGTTGAGCAAATACGCGTACGGGGAGAGCGGCTACATCTATATTGTCGACCTTCATGGCCAGCGTATCCTTCAAAACAAGTTCGATAACCGTGCCTTCGATTCCGTTGTAGAGTCGACGTCTAAGAGCTTCATTGAACAAGTTCTAAACAAACGAGAAGGGCACGTCAAATTTGACCTGCAAAACGAATCTGGTGTAGCGACCAAGAATATCTTCTACAAGTTCTACCCTTATCTGAATTGGGTTATCGTCGCTGGTATTTCTGAACAAGAGCTAAAAAAGAATCACAGTTTGCTGTTTGTGAGTCTTCTGGCCCTGTTTGTCA
>NZ_JAHGAH010000126.1:0-16864 GCF_030248475.1 Vibrio sp. D173a | reverse complement strand
TCAATGAGTATCAAACAATAAGTAAAGGAGTTATGGGAAAAGTGAAGGAGTAAACATTTACGGGAATAAGAGATTTTTCAAAAAAGAGAGAAAAAAGTGATAAACGCAGCCAATTACATCAACTTTAAGTGATAGAAGACCTAAATAGGTATTACTACTTTGTTACTAGTAACACATTGAACATTAAGATTTTATAAAATAGGTAGATATCTCACCTCAGCTTACGATAAGTCTGCTTGACTGCCTTTAAACATAGAGCGGAAAACAGGTACAAAATAGAACTGGTGAAGCTCTGTGTAGAGACGCAAGTCCTCACTATTCACTGGAATCACTCACCGAATACAATCCGTTTAGCTTTTGAGTATAAAAGAGGCTCGGTATCAACCAAGCCTTTGAGCGATTAGATTACTTCGTAATGCGACATGTACTCTGCGATATTTCGTTGACGATCAAAATCGCTTCGTCACCTTTGGTGTGGAGCACTAACATTTGGTCATCAGATAGATACCTTACACCAGAAGCCGAGCGGACTTGTTTGAGCTCAAGCTCTCTTGCGCCATCAACGGTAATCCGCGCTTTTTCCTGCTCAAAACGGGCAGCAAACTGATGGCCGTTATCACACTGATATTGGTACTCCGGCACATTGGAAGTACAGCCTCCAAGTACAAGCAAACTACCTAGTGTCAAAGTGATTTTAGCCGGAAGAGAAATCATTCTTCAGGCGCCCAAACGCGAATGTTCACGTCCAAATCAGCCGGTGCGTAAACCACAACAGGCAGCTTGCTGTTATAACGGTAAAGGTCGCGTGTTGGCATTTGAACGAAAGTCTCTACCTTTTCCATGTCTTCAGGACAAGCCATAAGCGTAGAAATACCACCCGCTGGAGATGCGTCTACTTGGTAGTAAGTGTAGCCCCAGCCTTCTAGCGAATGCTCGCTCACACTGCCGCCCAGAGAAACGCGGTTACAGTCTGTTTCCATCATTTTGCCTACCACAAGCTCAACGCGCTTATCTGCTTCGTTGCTTGCTGGGTCTACATAGAAAACGTGCTTCGTCATGTTCTCCATCTCTGGGAACATCTCTGCTGATGGGCGAGATAAATCATTTGCTGAGTTCATTGTCGAACATCCGCTCAGTGCCAATGCACCTGCGGCTAACCAAACTGCTTTCATCGTTTTTTCCTTTTTCATATGGATGGGCATATTGTAATGGGGAATTCTGATTTAATGTGAGAGCACGGTAGGATTTGAGGCTGGCTCTCACAATTACGACGCTCTTAGCAAAATAAACGTGCGTAGTTATGCTGGCTCTGGCGATCAGCTTGCTGGTTTAGTGCGTATACTTTTCTCAATACTCGAAAAAGGAACACGTCATGGCAAACCAGCGAAAACCCATTGAAATCAAAGCCCTCGACCACGTGGTATTGAGAACGGATAATCTCGATGCGATGCTCCGTTTTTATCGAGACCTATTGGGGTGTCCTATCGAGCGGGAATTGCCGGACTTAGGGCTGACGCAGTTACGTGCTGGCACAGCCATCATTGATTTGGTGACAGTTGAGAGTGAACTTGGAAAGTTAGGCGGTAAATCGCCAAGCCAAGATGGCCGCAACCTCGACCATTTCTGCCTGCAAATTGCGCCTTTTGAAGAGTCTGAGTTACTTGAATATCTTCATCAACATAATGTCCATGTAGAAGAATTTGCTGAACGATATGGTGCACAGGGCTTTGGTCGCTCTGTGTATTTAGAAGACCCAGAAGGCAATGTGGTCGAGCTTAAACCACAGAAATAACTCGTTGCTATTCCTAACTTTATGTCCTCATTTTATCGACTAGAAACGGCTTCCAATTAAACTGTTTCGCCGTACATTACGTATATGTGTTCCTAAGTTTAAATAGGCAACCTTGATTAGGAACACACCATGACACTCAGCGACGACGCGCTATCCCGAATCATAGAAATGGCATGGGAGGACAGAACCCCGTTTGAAGCCATTGAGCATCAATTCGGCCTGAACGAAAATGGCGTTATCAGCTTGATGCGTCGCCACCTCAAACCCCGCAGTTTCAAACTTTGGCGACAACGTGTATCTGGGCGTAACACCAAACACTTAAAACTGCGCTCACCAGACGTGAACAGAGGCTATTGTCCAACGCAGTACAAACAACGTTGAGCCTCTCGACAAAGTAATTAAACCCAATACTCCTCTGCCCACACCATCCGTATAAAGTACTGTCGAGCGTTAGCTATTAAATGCTCACCATATAATCCTTCACTGCTTGCTGAACCTTCTTCATGTATAGCGTGAAGGGTGTAGGCTTGTTGAAGGGGTTTCTTCCAGCCACAGCTGATATGTTGCACCGTATGTATACACGTCCAGCTCTTACATTTATTGATTCTGTCTATATTTTTACCTAACTGTAATAGTCATTTACTTGTCGCCCTATTGTTTATATCCGAACAAATGACAATATATGAGGGCAAATCAAATAGAAATATTATTTATATTTTCTAGCCGAAAACCAGTCTAATTATAAAAGGAAAAAAGATGACAACATTAACAAAAAAACCTGGTATTTATCTAATTAAATCAGGAACTCTTGATCTTAATGACCTAAGTAAATTACTTGAAGTGAAAGGATTAAAAAGTGACATGGCCGAAGTTTCTGTTACAAATAACAATGCACCTTTAACAATTGGACACTTCACCATGTCTCCAGGGGAAGAATTTGAGTACTTTTATGATTCTGTAGAATATAAAGTCGTAACAAAAGGAAGAATAATAGTACGCGATGTTGAAGGCAATAAGTATGTTGCAGAAGTTGGTGACGTTATTCTATTCTCGGCGCAAGTAAAAGTAATATTTGATGGGGAAAGCAATGGCGAAGCCATCTACACTGCAAACCGCAAGGCCGATGAAAACTTTTTACCAAAAAAAACAACCTCAAATTAATTTAAAATTAAATATTCTCACCTAAAGTATTTTCAGAAATAAATCAAAGGATGATAATGAACAAGCTTTTATTTACATTTTTATTATCTAGCTCAGCACTGCATGCGCAAGCTAGTACATGTGATCACTTACCAACCCACCATGATCTAACTAAAGCCCTAAAAAGTGTGGTCGCTACTACGAGCAATGAGGAAAATGGAGGCTTAGAGTTAAATATGTGGGGCACCATTGTGGCAAGGGACGGCACCGTATGTGTCGTGGCTAAAACTGGCGGGAGCTTTGGTGAACAGTGGCCAGGTAGTCGCGTAATATCGGCGCAAAAAGCAAATACAGCGAATGCGTTTAGCTTACCAGAACTATCACTCTCCACCGCTAACTTATGGAAAGCAACGCAACCGGGAGGTAGTTTATTTGGGTTACAATTCAGTAATCCTGTTAATTCTGAGTTAGCATTCAAAGGACACTCTAAAAACTTTGGCCAACATAATGACCCAATGATAAACCATAGGATTGGGGGCATAAATGTATTCGGCGGAGGGTTAGCTCTTTATAATGAACAAGGTGAAATTGTCGGTGGTTTAGGTGTGAGCGGTGACACATCATGTGCCGATCATAATATCGCTTGGAAAACTCGTAACGCTCTTAAATTAGACTTTGTTCCAAAGGGTATTTCTGAAACCGGTGATGATAACATTATCTATGATAATAATAATGGGTTCTCTCATGTCAATTGTGGGAATGGTGAGCAAGATATAGCTCAAAATCTACCGAATAGCTTCCCTATATCTAAGATAAAGTAAATAGTATAAACATGAAAGCTAAGCCTGGGAATAATTTATCCATCCCAGGCTTTCTCTATTAATGATTTATAGAACTCATCCCTTTATTTTCTTCATTCTTTGAGCCAATTTAATAATCGTACTTATCTCATACCTTCACTCCTAATAAAGAGTATTATGTTAGGGATAGTAAAACCAGTAGATCTTGATATAAAGAGCGAGAAAGTTAGTTAAATTAACCGAGGTATTATTGAAGCGCCGTCATATTATACCCGTATTTTTCTAGCTTGCTCACATAATTTATGGGCTTGCCACCAAGGCTTATTTTTATATTCTTTTGCCACGTAAAAACTCTCTCCTGCCATCGGGGTTATCAGCTCAATGTGATCAGCTTGGCAATGTTCAATCAAGTCCTCAATGGGCTCACCCCATTTGTGCGTAAACAACTCATACGTTGCCCAGTGCACAGGTAGCAACTTCTTCGCTTGCAGATCTTTGAATGCTCGTACCGTGTGATGCGCTTGCATGTGTCCCCAGTTCTCAACCGGATAACCTTGGTTGCCTTTCACATCTGCCGCGACTTCCAAACAGGCAATATCAATCGGGCCGCAACGCTCAGCGATTTGCGTAAAGTGGCTATCGTACGCACTGTCGCCGCTGAAATAGAGGGTATCTTGCTGCCCTTTTACCACCCAAGATGCCCATAAGGTCGAATTCTTATCCAGATAAGTACGCCCTGAGTTGTGATTGGCTGGCGTGCAAATCAGCTCGACGTTGGCGTAATGAACGTTCTCCCACCAATCAAATTCCACCACGTTATCAGGTCTAACACCCCAACGAATCAGATGCTTACCGACACCGAGTGGCACGTAAAATGTTACGGATTTATCAGAATAGTAACGTATGGTCGAAGCTTCGAGGTGATCGTAATGATCATGAGAGATCACGATGACATCCGGAATCGGCAAGCTATCGCGTACGGCTGTATTGGGGATATTGCGCTCAAACCATGCCTTAGCAATCAACGGCGACGCATAGTCGAATACAGGGTCAGTCAGAATGCGCACGCCATCGGTCTCAATCATCAAAGTGGAATGCCCGAGCCAAGTGACTCGCATCGCTTGCTGTCGCTGCTCAAACCGCGTCGGCTCTATCGATGAATAGGGCAACTGGTTATCGGGACTGAGCGGCGAACGTCCTCCCATGTAGGCCCAACACACTTGCCAAAAAGACTGAGGGCTTGGCACATTTGGCATCTTGTCTTTGACGCGTCCATGTTCAAATTGAGCTGAGTGGTGAATGCGATGCGCCAACTGCGCGTAGTAAGTGTGAGGAGTAATCAGTGATTGCGTTGCGCGCTCACGAGCCAAGTACGTGTTTTTAAGTGTCGTTTCAGACATGTCCTATCTACGTCTTGTTCAATAAACTATGGTTTTAGTTAAGCCTGCTTGTATGTCTTTTTCATGACCAAAATAGGGCGTAAGATGAAGATTAAGTTTCAGAGAAGTATTTCTGTCCTTTAGCGATCTTGAGAAGGAAGAGAGAAGGAGAAAAGTTATGGTGACCTGCAGCCAATACGATTTTATTGAAATCGCCTGTATGTTTAATCTGCCCGTGGAGATCACCCTCAAAAACGGTGAGAAACATCAAGGCAACGCATTTGATACAGGCTACGATATTGAACGACAAGAGTGCTTGTTTTTGGACATCGATGGCGAGCACATTTCGTTCCCAACCGAGCAATTAATTGCAATGAGAGCACTCAAAGACAATCCGCATTTCAGTGAAGTGACCTTCAGTTAACTGCTCGAAAACCGATAGAAAAGTCAGACATAAAAAAGCGCCCTTAACTGGCTGAGTTAAGACGCTTTTGTTTGGCTTTAAAGGTTTACCTTGAGCGGATAAATATCAGCATCGGCATCATGATAACGAACATCACCCCGACCAACTGGAAGGTGTGCACAAAGGCCACCATTTGCGATTGCTGATGGAGCATGTTCTGGTATTGCTCCAATGCCGCAGGATCGGTAATCGATAACCCCTGTTTCGCAGCCCAGTCATGCAGCACTGGGTTATAAGGGTTGAAGCCTTCTCCCAAAGCATGCCATTGCTGTTGGCTGTCACGGTATTGGTATGTAGTCGCAATCGATATACCAAACGAACTACCAATGGTGCGGAACAGGTTAAAAATACTCGCCCCTGCCACCGACTGCTCTTTTGGCAATGTCATGTACGCCAGTGTCGATAGGGTCGAGAAGGTCAAACCTAAGCCCATACCTTGAATCATACTTGGCATCACGATCCAGAAGGTATCGATCTCCATGGAGTACAAGGTCATGAGGTAACTACCAATACCGATACAGGTTAGGCCAAAGACAATCTTTAACCTTGGATCGAATTGTGGGTTAATCACAATCACCAATATCAGCATACAGGCAGACGCCAGCCCCCGTGGTGCCATTAACATACCCGTAGTGGATACCGGGTAGTTCAATAAGCTTTCGAGCAACATTGGTTGTTGAGTGGTCAAGCCGAACATGGCCATCGACACCACCGCCATCATTAAGGACGAGACCATAAGGTTTTTGTCCTTAAGGAGCCACAGAGGCGCAATGGGGCTCTTGGTCTTCCAACTGCGGTAGATCCACATGATTAAGCCCATGATCGCCAGCAGCACTGCGGTTTGAATAATGCGGGAGTTAAACCAGTCTTCGTCGTTACCCTTGTCGAGTACGAACTGCAACGCACCGACCCCGAGGGCCATATAGCCAATGATCCACCAGTCGAAGTTTGGTTTGGATTTGTTGCTAATGTGGATGTAGCGATAAATCAGCGCAGTACACACCAAGCCAAATGGCAAGTTGACGTAGAAGATCCAACGCCAGTTGATGTTATCAGTAATCACACCGCCCACTACCGGGCCTAAAATCGGACCAAGCAAGATACCGATGGAGAAGATCGCCATCGCCTTGCCTTTTTGTTCGGAAGGGTAAATCTGAACCAGTGTCGATTGCGCTAGTGGAATAACCGAAGCACCAAACGCACCTTGGATAATACGGAACACTACCATCTCTTCGAGTGAACCCGCTTGTCCACAGAAAGCACTGGCAATCACAAAGCCGATGACCGCCACCAGCATGACTTTACGCTCACCAAATCTCGATACCCAGAAACTGGTCATCGGAATGAAGATCGCCTCAGCCATGCTGTAGCCAGTTAGCACCCAAGTGATTTGGTCTGCCGTTGCACCCAATGCGCCCATCATGTGTGAAAGCGACACGTTAGCAACGGTCATGTCTATCAGCACCATGATGGCCGAAAGCATCACGGCGACGGTGGCTATTCCCCGTTTGTCGGCCGTAATCTCGTTACTCATTGTGCGTTACTTTTCAGATCAACAGTCACTTCGGAGCTTGCACCCACACGTAATTGTGGCGCACCTTCAGGTACTTCAAGCGTCAAACGCACAGGGAAACGTTGTTTGATTTTCACCCAGTTACCAGTTGCATTTTCTGGTGGCATCAAAGAGAAAGAGGTACCACTTGCTGGCGACAGTTCTTCCACTTTCGCATCCCAAACTACGTCTGGGTACATGTCGATCACGACTTCAGCATGCATGCCTGCTTTGATGTGTGTTAGGTCAGTTTCTTTAAAGTTTGCGCGTACCCAGTAACTGTCTTTTACAATCACAGGGAACAGTGTTTGGCCAATGCCGACAACAGAACCAGTATGTGTGTTGATTTCACCCGCGATACCATCGACAGGAGAAGTGATGTCGGTGTAGCTCAGGTTCAATTCAGCTTGTGCAAGTTGCGCCGCTGCTTGCTGAACAACCGCTGCTTCTGCACCTTCTTCACCGCGGTTCGCGATCGCTTTTTCAACCGTTGCACGTGCTTGTTCTAAACTCGCTTGAGCGTTCGCGAGTTTGTTCTTCGCGGTATCCAAATCTTGGTCAGACGCTAATTTGCGTTTCACTAGCGAGTTAGTACGTTTGTACTCCAACTGCGCTTCGGTCAGGTTCGAGCGTGCAGCATCCAATCCCGCCACCGCTTCGGTCACTTGCTTGTCGGCTACGTCGTGCTGTTGCACCGCCAATTGATAAGCCGCTTTCGCTTGTTTAACTGCGAGCAGGTAAGGGCGAGAATCAATCTTTAATAGCAGGTCGCCTTTGTTCACCACTTGAAAATCTTTGGCTTCTACCGAGATCACTTGGCCTTGAACCTGAGGAGCGACAGACAGGATTTTAGCTCTTACGTAGGCGTCTTCCGTACTTGGGTGACTGTCAGAGTATTGCCAAGACCAGTACATCGCACCGAAGGCGATAACACAAACGAGAAGGAAAAGGATTTTGGTCAGTTTGGATTTCGAAGTGGATTTCTTCGCGATATCGTCGCTCATTTATATTGTCCAAGTGTTCAATTATGTGATTAGTGTAGGATTTTTCAGCTTCCGAACAACAAGACGATCTGAAAGGTTAAGTTTCGATTTTAAGCGTTGATCATTTGCTCAAATGATGCGCAAAGATATTCACTCTCCAATCGTGCATAAAGTATAGAAGAGAGAAACCCAATGGGTGTGATAGACAGAGTAGAAATGGTTCAGTAATAACAGACAAAAAAAGAGGGGCAATCCCCGCAACTGCCCCTAAAAGTCATGCCAATAATCTTATTGTTCTTTTACTACTGCTTTTACTTAGAACTTGTAACCGCCGCTGATCATGAATACCCAAGGGTTGATTTCAACGTCAGTTTTTTGTTTCGCGCCACCCGCTTTGTAGGTCGCTTCTGTTTCAATGTTTGCATACCACGCCGATGCGTTTAGGAACCATTTATCGTTGATCATGTAGTCCAAACCAACGTTGGCAGCTAGACCGAATGAATCATCCAATTTCAGATCAGAAAGTCCCGCACCTTTACCTGTACTGTTAAAGCCTTCATCGAAGAAGATGGTGTAGTTCAGACCCGCACCCACGTACGGGCGGAATTTGCTTTGTGAGTCACCAAAATAGTATTGAACCATTACTGTAGGTGGCAAGTGTTTGGTGCTACCGATATCCTTGCCAACCAAATCAGTAGAGATATCGTGGCTAAATGGTGTCGCAGCTAGAACCTCTAAGCTGATGTTGTCGGTAAACATGTAACCAAACGTCAAACCCAGCTGGGTGTCTGAATTAACTTCTAACTCATATTGAGAACCCAAGATCTTGTCACTGCTGTCGTTTGGTACAACCGATGCCGCACCAACACGTAGAATAAAGTCACCTTCACTGTGAGCGAAAACACTTGGAGACACTAACGCGGCAACCACTGCTAAACTGCTGATTGTTTTTTTCATTGTTATTTCCTTTGTAGGGCTTAATAGTTCTTCTATTCTTGAGCTGCGCGCAATCTAGCACATAGAAACCCTACTATTTTGATGGAAATCAATTTGTGAAAAATATAGCTTTTTCGTATATAAAAACACCATTTTGATCAACAAATCATGCAAATAGGACACAATCCTGTAATGCAACCTGTGCGTGTAAGAAGCATGCGTCGCAGTTCTCATTCCGCTTCCTCTGTAGGCCTCTGCATTCAACAAAACTTTTTTCTCGATATGCTCGGATTATTTTCAAAAAATACCCACTTTAAATCGCCAATTTGACCGCTTAAATTGGCGATTTTCGGCCTTTGTAAGCCACTGAAATACAACAAGTTATATTTCTGGAAAATCAGTCACTTAGGGTGTTAGTCTGCTTCCAACCGAACAAAGAAAAGATAAAAAGCCATGATTAAGACCGATCTCACTTTCGAACAGGAAAACTTTTCTCACCAAGATTTGCAAAACGCCACCTTTGAAAACTGCCGCTTTTATCAGTGCAACTTCGACCATGCCGATCTGAGTGATGCAAAGTTTATTGATTGCCGCTTTATCCAATCGAGCGACATAGAAGGCTGCAGTTTCCGTTATGCAAAACTCAAAGACGCCAGCTTTAATAACTGCATGTTGGCCATGTCTCAGTTCAATGGTGCAGACTGCGTCGGCATCGAACTGCGCAAGTGTGATTTGAAAGGCGCAAACTTTCAAAGTGCCAACTTTGCTAATCGCGTCAGCAATACGGTTTTCTTTTGTATCGCCTACATCACTGGCTGCAACTTGGCTTACACCAACTTTGAGCGTGCATTAATCGAGAAATGCGACCTGTTTGAGAACCGATGGAGCGGTGCCAATCTGATGGGCGCAAGCTTTAAAGGCTCAGACTTATCCAGAGGTGAATTCAGCAAAGAACAATGGGGCAGCTTTAATATAGAAGAGAGCGATCTTACCCACGTAGACTTAGAAGGCTTGGACATTCGCCGCGTCTCTTTATACGGTGTTAAGATCTGCGACTGGCAGCAAGAACAACTGCTCGCACCATTTGGATTGATCGTTATTTAGGAAGCATTATGAATCTGTTTAAAGACCTACCCAGTGATCTGAGTGAAGAAGTGTTCGAAGATTTACTCACGCATAAACAGCTGCGTATCGAGCGCATCGTCTCGAAGGGGCAAACCACGTCAGAGGGTGAATGGTACGATCAAGAAGAACATGAATGGGTATTGGTTCTACAAGGCACAGGCGAACTGACTTATGAAGATGGTTCTGTAAAACGTTTAGAGACGGGCGATCACCTCAACATTCCTGCATATACCAAGCATCGCGTTAGCTGGACTGATCCCGAGCAAGAAACCATTTGGCTGGCGGTTTTCTACAGTTAGATTTTCGACTTTCGAGTTATTCCGACGAGCAGGTAAAGAAAAACGGGGGAAAGAAACCCTAACTTTCCCCATGTGCGCAATAAAGGATCTAGGTGAAGCGCAAAGTAATTGAAGTCATGACCTCTGAGCCAGTCTCCCAACCGTTACTCAGAAATGAAGTGAGCCATTACTTCAATGTTCGATAAGAAAAAATGTTCGCTAAAGTGTTATTGGATAGAAAGTGTGTTTTGTTTATGGTTGTATTTAAAATAACAATTCTAAACGGAGTCTGTCGTCATCCCTTCTCCGCCACATCCATTTAGCGTGAACAACACAACCCCACCCAGCAAAGTTTTACGCATCCCGACACTCTCTTTTCCAAAGACGGCGGCAGTGTAACGGTTGTCACAAACAGTTAATGTAAGGGTATGTAAGGTGCTGCAATTTTTATTATTACAATTACGTAAAGGTCATTTGATTTTTCATGGGATTATCATTTTATTCGATATCAATATACTGACGGCATTCCAAAACAACCGAAGACGAATGATAACAATGAGCTGGTTTTTCTTACTTTTAGGCGTGGGCGCCGAAGCCCTTTCACACGTTGCACTTAAAGCAACCGATGGCTTTAGCAAACCGCTGCCGGCGACCCTAGTGTTGCTTGGCCATTTGGCCGCATTTGTCTGTTTAGCGCAGGCGATGAAAGGTGGTATGCCAGTGGGCATTGTTCACGCGCTTTGGGCGGGTTTAGCAATTGTGTCAGTGACCTTAATCTCGCAACTGGTTTACCGTCAGCACATGGATACGAGCCTTTGGATTGGGATGGCGCTTATCGCAGCAGGTGTGATGGTGATAAACTTCTCTCACGGACACGCACACTAAACTATAAGGCCGCGACTTGTCAGATACTCAAAAGCCCTCTCTTGCACTGTTTGATTTTGATGGCACCATAACGGATGAAGACATGTTCAGTGCCTTCCTCCACTACGCTGTTTCTGGTCCACGAAAATGGCTAGGGAAAGTAGTGATTCTGCCATTTTACGCGCTGTACAAAACTGGTGCTCTTCCTGCAAAGAGGATGCGTCCTATCGCCAGCTTTATTGCTTTTGCTGGGAGAAGGACTCAAGAAGTTGAAGCGTTAGGAGCACAATTTGCACAAGAGGTGATTGTTAAACACATTCGCCCAGAAGCCCAAGCAAAACTCGATTGGCACCAAGCGCAAGGCGACACCATCGTAGTGGTCTCTGCATCACTTAACGCTTATTTAAGCCCTTGGTGTCGCAACCAAGATTGCCACCTACTCTGTAGCGAGCTACTCAGCGAAAGTAAACGCATCAGTGGCTTCTACCAGAGCTATGATTGCAGTTTAGAAAGGAAAGTAGAGCGAATTAAAGCGGCGTATGACGTTAGCCAATATGAGACTATTTATGCTTATGGCGATACCCACGAAGATATCCCAATGCTCAAATTGGCGGATCATGCCACGATGAATTGGCAGCCTTGGCAGCGCTGAGACGCTCAAGATCTATCGATGAAAACAAGAAACCCTTCTCAAGCGAGAAGGGTTTTGTCTATGTAGAGCAGTTCAAGCTTAACGCCAAACGCCCCATTCTCCTGTGGTCCCTGGCTCTTCACCACGAGTCCACCATTGTGCTGTCCACTCACGACCATTGTGTGTCACAACATCACCTTGGTTGTAAACCGCGTCTTTGCTCCACAGGTTAGTTGGATCAACAGGTGGCTGGGTATCACCTTTAATCAATGATAACGCGTAGCTAAAGTTGGCATTCGTCGCCAATACTTGGTTTGCGTAGATATTATTGGTATCGAACATGTAGTGCTTCATCGCTTCGTGCCAAATACCCACATACCAATCACCCGTTTGTTGTGAGTTAAACTGATCGGCCAGCTCGGCTGCCCACGTCGTGGTGTTGTTAGCACTGATTGGTAGTGAAAGATCCACGATCTCGCTGCCTGTTGCACTAAAGGTACGGAAACGCACGGTATCGCCCGATTCAACCGGACCAAAACCTTGTGTCACAAAGTAGCCAAGAGAAGTCAGGTTATTTGCCGGATCGGTAGGGTCAACTGGGTCAGTCGGTGGTGTGGTGCCATTGCCGTTTAGCGTGATGTCACTACAGTTGTAGAAGCCTTCACCAGCCACATCGATACGTTGCCAACGAGTGTAAAGAATCGCATCACCCGAACGGTCTGCCGGGAAAGTCACCTGCATGCGATAGCGTTTTTCTGCATCTACATACACATCACCGGCAGTATCGATCAGTTCTAAATCGTCCCAAGTAAGGGGCTGCGTATCATCATAAGTTGGCTTGGAAAGGTAGAACTCCCAGTAAGAAGGGTTGTGTGGCGCTTTACCAAAGAACACCAATTCGATTTGGTTGTTCGCATCTGGCGTCACGTTAGTGCGCTGCCAATTTGGCGATGGGATATTCAAACCTTTCTTTGCAGCATCGCCCGCTGAACAAAGCTCACCGTTACGAACAATCGCTTTCACATGCGCCATATCGCGGTAGTTTGGTACGTTGGCAGCGATCTCACTACGTTGTACGAAAGGGTAAGCGCCAGACTCATCATAAGCCGCCTGACACGCTTGGTTTGGAATTTCATTAGTCCAAAAGCCGCCATCTAAATAACAGGTGTTTTGACGCGCACTTGGAAACTCGACCCAGCCATGGGCACTGACATTAAACGAGCTTAACGCAGCCATTGCGCCCAAGCTCACTAGAGGAAGGGTTACGTATGATTTCATCATTCATCCTTAAATTTTTTACCCCGCTGCTCGCGAACCGGGCAGCGACGTAGAAAAACTAGCAGGATGCGATTATTTAGAAGGTGAGAATAAATACTGGAATTGTCAGATTGCAGACTGCTTTCCAGCATTTTGTGTGGACTTTGCTCATACTCGACTGACTCTTTCGAGTCACTTCAAATTGATGTGCTACAAAATCGAAGGAAAAGGATTAACGCTCGTCTTTGGGCGTATCCATCACCACCATGGTCGTGATCGCCTTGACGTGCTCGCACTCTCCCAATACATCGGCATGGAAGGCTTTGTATGCTGCAAGATCTTGGGTTTCCACTCGTAACAAATATTCGTTCGCTCCAGTGATATTGTGGCATTCCACTACCTCGTCAACAAAGCGCACGTGATCTTCAAAACCAAGCTGGGCCTGCTTGGAGTGAGAAGCCAGACCAATCGAGACATAAGCAACAAAACCAACACCCATTTGCTGATTATCTAACACGGCTCGATAGCCTTTGATGATCCCTTTACGCTCCAAATCTTGCACACGACGTAAGGTCGCCGATGGTGACAATCCAACACGTTCAGACAACTCCACATTGGAGATTCTTCCGTCTGATTTCAGCACTTGCAATATTCTTTCGTCAAATCTATCCATGGTGACCTTTTGTTGTTTATCTGGCGTATTTTCATCAAATAAAAGCACAAAATTGATGTCACTTCTACCTATCATTGTTCACGACTAGTCAAGACAACTCTCTTTCGCTTGAGTGCACGCAGGCAAAACAAAAATGCAGGAAAACACTATGGAATACCATCAACTTGGTGCGCTGGCACTGTTTGCGTTTGTCTCGACTTTCACCCCAGGACCAAACAACATCATGCTCATGACTTCAGGCGCCAACGTCGGCTTTAAACGTACCATCCCCCATATGCTTGGCATCACGCTCGGTTTTGGTGCGATGCTGATCCTCGTCGGTATTGGTTTAATGAGTTTGTTCCATGCATACCCGCTAACACATGACATTCTCAAGGGCTTGAGTCTCACTTACTTGCTGTACCTAACGTACAAAATTGCAACGAGCAACAAAACGGAAGTCAAAGACGATTTCCGCCCAATGAGCTTTTTGGGTGCAGTGGCCTTCCAGTGGGTGAACCCCAAAGGCTGGTCAATGGCACTCACCGCCATCACCGTGTATAGCAGCGGTGGGTCTTGGCTAGAACTGGCTTTGATTGCTGGCATCTTCTGCTTGGCAAACCTGCCGTCCGTGACTTTTTGGACGGCTGCAGGCATGCAGCTTCAACGTTGGCTGACGACCTCCAAACGAGTAAAAGGCTTCAACTATGGCATGGCAGCGCTTCTGCTTTTATCGACTATCCCAATGATATAAATAACAAAATAATCACCTTAAAGTGTGACTTAAAGCAAATTTCGATTAATCCCTTGTTCGGTAAGTACAAATAATCGCCACTTCCAAGGATGGATTGGTTCATAGTAGCAACAGCAGTGATAAGAATATTAAAAGCTTAAATGATAAGTTAAACCAATATCGGTTGCCCTTTCACTGCTTTGCCGCTGTCCTGTATTTGGCCACGACAATCGACTCACTCTGACCGACAAGCACGATGCTGACCGGTCTGTCACACAAGGAGCGTTATACAATGCGTACTCGCAAGCTCATTCTTGCTACCGCTTTTGGCCTACTCATCTCGGGTTGCAGCCAAACCTCTACCACCAATACGGCAGAAGTCATTCCGCCAGAGTATCCGGTGGATTACTTCTTCCGAAATGCTGAAGTCTCTAGCTACCAAATTTCTCCCGCTGGTGATTACATTTCAATGATGAAACCATGGCAAGACCGTAAAAACGTCTTTGTACATCCTGTTGGCAAGCCAGAGGATGTGAAACGCATTACGTCGATCACCGGACGAGACATTGCGTACTACTACTGGGTAGGCGATGACACCATCATTTACTCTCGCGATACAGGTGGTGATGAGAACTTTTACCTCGTCACGGTGAACGTTAAAACCGGTGAAGAAAAAACCATTACGCCAACGTCTGGTGTTGTGGCTTATGTAATTGACACGTTAGAGAGCCAGCCTGACGACATTCTTATCACGACCAATGAACGCAACCCACAAGTATTTGATGTTTATCGCCATAACTTGAAAACTGGCGAAAACACACTGGTGGCACAAAACCCAGGTAATGTTCGCGATTGGGGTACCGACCACGATGGCAACATTCGATACATTTCAACCTCTGATGGCGTAAACACCGCCGTACTTTATCGTGATACGGTGGATGAAGAATTCCGCCCATTGAAGAATCTGACTTTTAAAGAAAGCTTCTCACCGATTTCGTTTACGCCAGATAACAAGAACTTATACGTTGCTTCTCGTATCACACGTGATAAATCGGCGATCATCGAATACGATGTGAAAGCGAATAAAGAAGTACGCGAAATCTTCTCTCACCCGGAAGTTGACGTGACCAGCGCCAGTTACTCGAATGCGCTCAATAAGCTAACGGCCATCTCTTATGTCACCGATAAACGTCAGTATCATTTCCTTGATAAAGGTTATGAAGAGACTTTTGATAGGCTGCAAGAGAAGCTTCCGGGCGTTGAAATTTCTGTCAATAACGCCACGCGCGACGAACGAAAAATGATTGTCGTCACCTACAGCGATACTGACCGCCCAAATTACTACTATTACGATCGTGATACCGACCAGTTAGAGAAGTTAGCGGCGAATGCACCGTGGCATAAACCTGAAGACATGGCGAAAATGAAGCCAATCACCTATACCGCTCGTGATGGTGAGACCATTCATGGTTACTTGACGCTACCAAAAGGTCGTGAAGCCAAAGATTTACCGCTATTAGTGCTGCCACACGGTGGTCCTTGGGCGCGTGATTACTGGGGCTTCCAACCTGAAGTTCAGCTGTTTGCTAACCGTGGCATTGCAGTGCTGCAAATGAACTTCCGTGGTTCAACGGGTTATGGCCGTGAGTTTTGGGAAAAATCGTTCAAGCAGTGGGGTCAGTCAATGCAAGACGACATCACCGATGGCGTAAAGTGGGCGATTGACCAAGGTTATGCTCAAGATGGCGAAGTATGTATCTACGGCGCATCTTACGGTGGTTACGCGACATTGGCCGGTGTAACGTTCACTCCAGACCTTTACAAATGTGGTATCGACTACGTTGGTGTGTCTAACCTATTTACCTTCATGGATTCCATTCCACCTTACTGGGCACCATTCCTCGCCATGCTGCATGAGCAAGTGGGCGATCCGAATAACCCAGAAGACGCGAAGATGATGAAAGCTTACTCACCAGTGTTCCACGTGGACCAAATCAAAGCACCATTGTTGGTTCTACAAGGCGCGAAAGACCCACGAGTGGTGAAGAGTGAATCTGATCAGATCGTCGATGCTCTGCGCGACCGTGGCGTTGAAGTCGAGTACATCGTTAAAGAGAACGAAGGTCACGGCTTCCGCTCTTTAGAGAATCGTCTCGATGGTTACCAAGCGATGGACCGATTCCTGAAAACGCACTTGTTAGAGCAAACTCAACAAGCTCAATAGACTTATACCCAAGTGAATTCAAGATGCAGGATTCAGAGCGTTGTCATTGATTCGA
>NZ_JAHGAH010001259.1:0-667 GCF_030248475.1 Vibrio sp. D173a | reverse complement strand
AATCGAACCCTCATGTAACGTATGACATAGTTTGCTCGAAGGATAAACTGTGATCATCATCCATTTTGTTCTTTTTTTAGGCTGAGAGCGGAGGGCGTAGAATGCGAACAAAACGACCGTTTATCATCCTCTTGCAATAAGTAACTGACGAAACCCTCTAATTTCAAGTATAGGAAGCCTCAATCATTTCGCAGAAAAATGATTTAGAGCAAATTGCTCATCATTGAGGGGCGTAAGATGAGCGTTCACACATCAGCACCTACAAGACTACCTTTCTCAAATCTTAGTCTATTAGAATCATAATTATGTTGATGAATCAGTTAGTTAAATCCATGGTGAGAACAAGTTATGGAACAGTTAGTTGAACGTTTTCTTAAGTACGTTACCTTTGATACTCAATCTAATCCTTCGAATTCACAGTGCCCAAGTTCACCCGGGCAAATACCCTTTGCCGAAGTACTAAAAGAAGAGCTGATCTCGTTAGGGCTGAGCGATGTTAGCCTAGATAGCAATGGTTACTTGATGGCAAAACTGCCGTCGAATGTCGATTATCCAGTACCTGCGATTGGCTTTGTGGCGCACATGGATACCGCTCCTGATGCATCAGGAGCTAATGTAAAACCTCAAGTTATTCGTGATTACCAAGGTGGTGTCGTTGAGTTGGGAA
>NZ_JAHGAH010001258.1:0-543 GCF_030248475.1 Vibrio sp. D173a | reverse complement strand
CATCATCAGGATTCTTTACTATAAAAAAATGGTTGCCGTTAACCAGTGTAGGATCCTTGATCATGGGGATCACAGCCATGAGTAAAGGGGTATCTTTCGTCGATGTGAAGTATTGGTTATATTCCCATTCAATATTTGAATCAAAACTGAAGTAGTAAAGAAATTTCCTGTTTATTCTATTTTCTTCACAATATGGGACAACTTCACTGTCTTTTAACGTATAGACTCGTGTTTGATACTCAATGTTGCAATCTTCAAAAGTGGAAAGTGATTCAATCGTTGACTTCTTTTTTTCTCTAGAGAATTTAAGATTCAACTTACTACTCAACATAGACTTCTTTCCTGTCATCTTTAGTGGAAACAACTAACATGCCAGAGCCATAGTCAAACTTATACTTACCAACACGAGTACTCTTTTTATTTAATGAATATCGAACCCCATCCATCATAATGACCCCGTTAATACGATTCCCTACTTCAGCAAAGCTTAATATGTTTACCTCAGGTATCATATCTTTACGTTTAGGTGCCATCGGTCTAGCC
>NZ_JAHGAH010001257.1:0-760 GCF_030248475.1 Vibrio sp. D173a | reverse complement strand
TTCTTGGGTCACAAACTACAAAATCAAAATAACTGCGCGCGATCTTATTGTTCGCGATAAACCAGGTCTTCTTCGAATTAGACTTCGCCGGTGCGAGCACGCTCGTCATACTTACTTTGGCGAATACCGCACCATGATGACCCACGGCAGACTTAAGCGCATTATAAAAAGCCGCCTGCTGCATATTGAGCAGTGCACCCTTCTTTTGATAAGCATGATCTTTTGTATCGTCATGCTTAACCACATATTTTTGTATGACTAAAAACTAGAACCGTTAGCGTATGTATAAATGCGCTTATAGGCAAGAAAAAGCAGTGGCTAGGTGCCCTTCACACCCACCTCACCCGTACGATCAACAAGTCACAACTGCAATACATCACGCTTTTTGAGCATTTCTCGTACACAAAACCAAACAATTATTGATTCAGATCAATTTGACAACATATGTGATCAACTAGCATGAAAATCGTTAACCAAATGTTAAGGACAACAATATGGGACTGAAACAAGACCCAAGATGTTATACCGATGTATGTGTTGATGGAAAATGGTTCCATTATGATCACTGCAGTACACGTGCTTACATGTTGAAAGGAGGTGCTTCTGCCGTCTATGAACTTGAAAAAGAACCATCTACTGAAACGGAGCTTGTTGAATTACTGCAAGGCATTGCTAAATAATTTTTGATTCCCCTTTTGAGCACTGACTAGCAAATCAACAACATTCATGTTTGAACTCTTAGTGACAGCAATCCCTACTT
>NZ_JAHGAH010001256.1:0-884 GCF_030248475.1 Vibrio sp. D173a | reverse complement strand
GTCGGGCTTGCGTCGTCGATAAAGGGGCGTAACCCTATGATTGATGGCTTTGGCTTGGTTGCCTTCGCCTCGTTGTTACCCATGATGTTTGTGATGGTGTACGGAATGGTGATTGCATGATGAATCTCAACCTATTTGTCGATACCTTCTTTGGCACCGTTATGGATGTGATCCCGATTGCCGCCATCATTTTTGGTTTTCAGTTAGCGGTGCTGCGTAAACCTGTCACCAATCTTCCGCGAGTCATACTTGGCTTTTTCTACGTCATTCTTGGTTTAACACTGTTCTTGATGGGACTCGAACTGGCACTGTTCCCGTTAGGCGAAACCATGGCGATGCAACTCACTGCCCCGGATTTTCTCAGTGATTTTAAGCTTAGCGATGGTGAGCTACTTGGTTGGTTTGATTACTACTGGGTGTATTTGTTTGCCTTTTTTATCGGCTTTAGTACCACCATCGCTGAACCCTCATTGATTGCGGTTGCGATCAAGGCGAACCAAGTATCGGGCGGCAGTATTAGTGTAAATGGACTAAGAATTGCCGTGGCTTTGGGAGTTGCGATTGGGCTTTCATTAGGTAGCTATCGAATTTTCGCGGGTGATCCCATTCATTACTACATTATTGCTGGTTATGTTGCCTTGGGCTAGGTTTGGCTTCTACTGTGCCGGGGCGAAACCCAGTCATTGATGGTTTTGGGCTGATCGCTTTTGCCAGCTTGTTCCCAATTATCTCTGTCATGAGTTATGCGCAAATTACTCAATGGCTCAACCAACCACAACGAATAGAGCCACAAAAAGCTCAGCAACAACAAGCTCAATCACAGGAATATAAGGAGCAGTAGATGCGTTTTAAACTCATTTTAGCCTTTGTTGAGGATAGTAAAA
>NZ_JAHGAH010001255.1:0-649 GCF_030248475.1 Vibrio sp. D173a | reverse complement strand
ATGTCTATAGATAACGATGGAAATACTTGGGCTAACTTTAAACGTCTTTGGGTATACATAAAAGCGTACAAATCAGGCCTGCTGGTAGCTGTTATTGCTTTGGTAATAAACGCGATATCAGACACTTATATGATTTCTTTACTGAAGCCGTTACTTGATGAAGGTTTCGGAAACGCTGATTCGGATTTTTTACGTACATTGCCTTTAATCATCTTTATAATGATGTTTATTCGTGGAATCAGTGGTTTTGTATCTACTTATTGTTTGAGTTGGGTCTCGGGCAATGTGGTAATGACAATTCGCCGTCAGATATTCAATCATTTCATGCATATGCCTGTTTCGTTCTTTGATAAAGAGCAAACAGGTGCACTCCTATCTAGAATTACTTATGACTCGGAGCAAGTATCTGCCGCGACTAGCCAAGCTTTAGTATCTATCGTAAGAGAAGGTGCGAGCATTATCGGCTTGTTGGTACTGATGTTTTGGAATAGTTGGCAGCTATCTTTAGTTTTATTTGCGGTCGCTCCCCTAGTTGCTTTTGGTATTAACTTCGTGTCTAAACGGTTCCGGAAAATCTCTAGGAATATGCAGACGATGATGGGCAAGGTAACTACTTCCGCTGAGCAGATGTTGAAAGGCCATAAAGTAG
>NZ_JAHGAH010001254.1:0-613 GCF_030248475.1 Vibrio sp. D173a | reverse complement strand
GCTCTAACTACAACTTCAGTCAGTGGAGTGGCATGGATGGGGTGAGCTATGGGCAGTGCGAGATGCAAGTGAACTTCAAACAGCGCAAAGTGATGCCACCAGACAGAGCAAAAGGCTCTATCGCGCGCACTTACCTCTACATGAGTAAAGAGTACGGCTTCAAGCTCTCTAAGCAGCAAACCAATCTAATGATGGCGTGGAACAAGCAGTTCCCAGTCGATGAGTGGGAATGTACTCGTGATGAGCGTATCTATGCTATCCAAGGTAACCACAACCCGTTCGTTTACGAGAGCTGTAAATAACCCTTCTCATCCGTTTTAATCTTTGTTCTAGACGCCAGAGTTTCAAATTCCCTTGAAACTGTGGCGTCACCCTTGTTTTTTCAATGAAAAGCATCCATGTTAGGCTGAGATACTAAACACCAGATAAACTATTTACAGGTTAACCAACATGAGAATCCCTCGAATTCACCACCCAGAGCCCATTCAACAATTAGGTTCTCTTGCACTTGGCGAGGATGCTGCAGGGCATGTTGGGCGCGTTTTACGCATGAAAGAGGGCCAAGAGGTCCTGCTTTTTGACGGCACTGGCGCTGAATTTCCTGCGACCATTT
>NZ_JAHGAH010001253.1:0-1203 GCF_030248475.1 Vibrio sp. D173a | reverse complement strand
AACTCTTCTTGAGCATCTTGTTGAGACTCTTTGGCATCTTCTACACGATCGACCATGATGTCACGTTTGTGGTAACCCACTTGCTCCATGGCTGAGTAATACGCCGACTGACATCCGGTTAGGGTAAAAATAGATAGCACTAATACGAGAAAATAAGGCATCCTTGGTTCCTATATACAAATAATCAACATTATTAGGACTATGAACGAGTTACATGGGAGTTACAAGTTGAAGATCCAAAAGACAGCCACGCTCAGCATCGCGTTCTCGCACTACCTGATAGCAAGGATGAAACACGATCGGGTAAATGTGAATGCTGGCTACTTGGCGTACATCACTCTGCTGTCTATTGTCCCGATGCTGGCGGTATTGTTATCGATACTCTCCTCTTTTTCGGTGTTTGCCGATGTAGGGATCGTGATTCAGAAATTCATTATCAATAATTTTGTCCCTGCCTCTGGTGATGCCGTACACAACGCTTTGCAGGATTTCGTCGCAAATACCGGCAAGATGACCGCAGTTGGTAGTGGCTTCTTGTTTATTGCTGCAATGATGCTGATCTCCAACATCGATAAAAACCTGAATTACATCTGGCGAGTGAAGGGCAAGCGTCGTCCGGTTCACTCTTTCTCAATGTACTGGATGGTTTTAACTCTGGGGCCAATCTTAGTAGGCGCGAGTATCGCTGCGACGTCTTACGTGACTTCGCTTACCCTGCTACAAAACGAGACCGTCTCTGGGCTGTATAACTTTGTGATTCGCAAGCTGCCATTAATCCTCTCTTTCTTCACTTTCTTTGGCTTGTACTTGTTGGTTCCGAACAAAAAGGTCAACTTTTCTCACGCGGCGGCGGGCTCGTTGGTGGCCGCCCTGCTGTTTGAATTGAGTAAGAAAGGCTTTGCGGCTTACATTACTCAGTTCCCGTCATATCAACTTATCTACGGCGCACCGGCGGCGATTCCTATTCTGTTTGTCTGGGTTTACTTGTGTTGGTTAATCGTTCTGGTGGGTGCTGAGGTTACTGCGGCACTGGGTGAGCGTGAACAGTGGAGTGAGGCGAAAGAAATGGTACACTCTACCGATAATCAAGAAGTTCCAGAACAAGGAAATCACAGTGATAGCACTGATTCAAAGAGTAAGTGAAGCGGCCGTTCGCGTTGATGGTGAGGTAGTTTGCGAAATTGATAAGGGCTTATTGGTGTT
>NZ_JAHGAH010001252.1:0-711 GCF_030248475.1 Vibrio sp. D173a | reverse complement strand
TACAACAATAAGTATTAATGATTGTATCAGGCAAGCTTGTTCAGCTTGTTACTTGTAACGCTGCGCCGAGAGAAGGACATCTCTATGAAATGGTATCGGCCTGTGTGAGTGGTCACTGAACGAGACCGTGGCACTGGATAAATACCGTGATAGTGCGGATACCGGTGGCTTTATCGTGATTGACCGCCTAACCAACGTCACTGTTGGTGCAGGTCTAATCCGTGAACGTTTAGATTCTGTTGAGCAAAAAGTCGGTGACTTCTCAGCGTTTGAAATCGAGTTCAATGCTCTGGTTCGTAAGCACTTCCCTCACTGGGATGCCAAAGATATCAGTCAATTACTTAAGTAATCATACCAATCACAGTAAATAAATGATCAGTAATAGCGCAGAAAAAAGGCTTGAGAACAAGGCAGGATTTTTCGATAAGTAGTTATTCTACAATCAAAAATTCTAACGCAGTTATCGAGCATTTTAACAAGCTAGGGCGAGCAGTTATTTACTACGATTGGTATCAAGTTTCGATGTAAAGCAATAGGCGGGAGCTTCGGCTCTCGCTATCCAAGGACAGGTATATGTGGCAACAAGGATTTGTATTAGCGCTATTGCTTGGCATCGTAACTTGCCTTCTAACGACGCGTATTAAGCCGAGCTTTATTTTTGCTGGTGCAGCTTTCATTGCGTTTATGGCTGGAATGATTGATGTATCCAGT
>NZ_JAHGAH010001251.1:0-1087 GCF_030248475.1 Vibrio sp. D173a | reverse complement strand
GGCGAATAATATCACCGGTTGTGGCTTCATATATCGTCACCACATCCCTACCCGATTCTTCATCCACCTTAAAAGCAACCCCCTTGTTGATAGAAGAGATAAACTCGTTCATCTTCTCTACCATTTTAACCCGCTCTTCTTTATTCAGCTCTTGTCTATCTTGAGCCAATTGAATCGCGGCTTCGGTAGCATCCTCTTTCGATTTATCTACCTTTTCTTTGGGCGTAACCTCTAACGTTTTAGAAACACTAGGCGCACTGCTACCTTCATCGAATGCAAATTTAATGCCATTAGGTGAGCCATAAGGCTGGACGTTCGATGCGCTGGATGATATTTCCATGACACTCTCCTTCCGACCTTATATGAGCCATGGCATAGAGCCCTACACACGTAGACCTCTATTACCGCCTACTAAGTAAGCTTAGCCCAATAAGCTTAGAGCTGCTGATGGCGATTGCTTCGCTTGAGCTAGGATTGAAGTACTCGCCTGTTGTAGGATTTGAGACTTCGTCATAGCTGTCGTTTCTTTCGCGTAATCAGTATCTTTGATACGGCTCTTAGATGCATTAACGTTTTCGTTGATGTTATCGAAGTTGCAGATTGCGTGATCAAAACGGTTTTGGAAAGCACCCAGAGAAGCACGTTGGCTGTCTACAGACTTAAGCGCACCATCAATGATAGATACCGCTTCGTTAGCACCTGCTACAGACGTAACATCGATATCGTTAACAGTCACTTCTTTGCCGCTACCAATACCTAGCTCGCCAGATAGGCTACCGCCAAACTCAACGTCGCCTTGTACTTTTTGGCTTGAAGCGAACAGTTGCAGTTTACCGCCTTCACCAACAGAAGCTTTAACGTCTTCACTTTGACCGTTAATGTAAGTCGCAAGTTCTTCAATATCGTTACCCGCTTTTGCAGAGATATTTACTTCTTGCTCTTCACCAAACTTGTCTTTGTACTTCATCGTTAGGTCAGAACCTGCCGCTACTGTCCAAGAAGAGTCTTTACCTTCTTCAACTGTGTAGCTCTTACCACCCATGTCTTGAGTGTCAGTACGCATGTTACCCATAGATAGCATTACAGC
>NZ_JAHGAH010001250.1:0-773 GCF_030248475.1 Vibrio sp. D173a | reverse complement strand
TGCTGATTGCTCTTGGAAGTAAGCATCCGCTTCTGGAAGACGTGCCATAAACTCTTCTACGCTGCCAGAGTCATCAAAACCTGGTGGCAATGCTTGGTCAACTTCGACGTCTTCAAGCTCTAGAGCCATACCCGCTTCACGAGCCAAGATAAGCAGCTTACGCGCCACATCCATGCCCGCTAGGTCATCACGAGGATCTGGCTCAGTAAAGCCATTGTCTTTTGCAATATTCGTTGCTTGGCTTAGAGTCATGCCTTCATCAAGCTTACCGAAGATGTAAGAAAGAGAGCCTGACAGAATGCCGTTGAACTTCTCAAGCTCATCACCTGCAGAGATAAGGTTCTGCAAGTTCTCGATAACCGGAAGGCCAGCACCTACCGTTGTCTCGTACATCAGTTTACGACGTGAGTTACGCGCTACTTCACGAAGTTGGTGGTAGTACGCCATACTCGCTGTGTTTGCTTTCTTATTCGGTGTAACAACGTGGAAACCCGCTGCTAGGAAATCTGCATATTGGTTAGCGATCGCCTCGCTTGAAGTACAGTCAACCAGTACTGGGTTGATGATGTGATTACGCTGAACCAAAGCCGCAAGACGTGGCAGACTGAACTCTTCTGTTGCACTGTTCATGCGGTCACGCCAGTGCTCCAGTGGTAGGCCTTCGCTATCAAGCAGCAGACCTTTACTGTTTGCTAAACCACATACGCGGATCACAATGCCCTTTTCAGCCAGTTTGCCTTGCTGACGCTTGATTTGATCCACCAGCTCACCAC
>NZ_JAHGAH010000125.1:0-1690 GCF_030248475.1 Vibrio sp. D173a | reverse complement strand
TTAAATTGAAGAGTTTGATCATGGCTCAGATTGAACGCTGGCGGCAGGCCTAACACATGCAAGTCGAGCGGAAACGAGTTATCTGAACCTTCGGGGAACGATAACGGCGTCGAGCGGCGGACGGGTGAGTAATGCCTAGGAAATTGCCCTGATGTGGGGGATAACCATTGGAAACGATGGCTAATACCGCATAATGCCTACGGGCCAAAGAGGGGGACCTTCGGGCCTCTCGCGTCAGGATATGCCTAGGTGGGATTAGCTAGTTGGTGAGGTAAGGGCTCACCAAGGCGACGATCCCTAGCTGGTCTGAGAGGATGATCAGCCACACTGGAACTGAGACACGGTCCAGACTCCTACGGGAGGCAGCAGTGGGGAATATTGCACAATGGGCGCAAGCCTGATGCAGCCATGCCGCGTGTGTGAAGAAGGCCTTCGGGTTGTAAAGCACTTTCAGTCGTGAGGAAGGTAGTGTAGTTAATAGCTGCATTATTTGACGTTAGCGACAGAAGAAGCACCGGCTAACTCCGTGCCAGCAGCCGCGGTAATACGGAGGGTGCGAGCGTTAATCGGAATTACTGGGCGTAAAGCGCATGCAGGTGGTTTGTTAAGTCAGATGTGAAAGCCCGGGGCTCAACCTCGGAATTGCATTTGAAACTGGCAGACTAGAGTACTGTAGAGGGGGGTAGAATTTCAGGTGTAGCGGTGAAATGCGTAGAGATCTGAAGGAATACCGGTGGCGAAGGCGGCCCCCTGGACAGATACTGACACTCAGATGCGAAAGCGTGGGGAGCAAACAGGATTAGATACCCTGGTAGTCCACGCCGTAAACGATGTCTACTTGGAGGTTGTGGCCTTGAGCCGTGGCTTTCGGAGCTAACGCGTTAAGTAGACCGCCTGGGGAGTACGGTCGCAAGATTAAAACTCAAATGAATTGACGGGGGCCCGCACAAGCGGTGGAGCATGTGGTTTAATTCGATGCAACGCGAAGAACCTTACCTACTCTTGACATCCAGAGAACTTTTCAGAGATGAATTGGTGCCTTCGGGAACTCTGAGACAGGTGCTGCATGGCTGTCGTCAGCTCGTGTTGTGAAATGTTGGGTTAAGTCCCGCAACGAGCGCAACCCTTATCCTTGTTTGCCAGCGAGTAATGTCGGGAACTCCAGGGAGACTGCCGGTGATAAACCGGAGGAAGGTGGGGACGACGTCAAGTCATCATGGCCCTTACGAGTAGGGCTACACACGTGCTACAATGGCGCATACAGAGGGCAGCCAACTTGCGAGAGTGAGCGAATCCCAAAAAGTGCGTCGTAGTCCGGATCGGAGTCTGCAACTCGACTCCGTGAAGTCGGAATCGCTAGTAATCGTGGATCAGAATGCCACGGTGAATACGTTCCCGGGCCTTGTACACACCGCCCGTCACACCATGGGAGTGGGCTGCAAAAGAAGTAGGTAGTTTAACCTTCGGGAGGACGCTTACCACTTTGTGGTTCATGACTGGGGTGAAGTCGTAACAAGGTAGCGCTAGGGGAACCTGGCGCTGGATCACCTCCTTATACGATACGGATAGTTTGCTTTCACTTTTAAAAAGTGAAGACAAATGAGTCACGATGAGTGTCCACACAGATTGATATGGTTTAAATTTCAGAGCAAAGATTGGTTCTGCATAAAATGCTGAAGCGATTTATGTG
>NZ_JAHGAH010001249.1:0-1121 GCF_030248475.1 Vibrio sp. D173a | reverse complement strand
TGAGAAAGAACTCGAGGTCTAGAGAAGAGAGTTCGCCAATGATACAAGAGAGTAACGCAACCCCACCAATTGCGATGGTTGGGTAAAGCGGCGCTCCACGTGTATTGAGCTTCGCCATTCTTCCATTTGGGTTATGCTGGCGAGCTTGTGCCCAAATCATGCGTGATAAGCTCTGCGTATAGAGGTTGAGGCTGGCGAAGCAGGCAAAAAAGCCCAGTATTACCCAAGGGATTGCCGTCGCATCAAATTCCGCGGAGCCATACGCGCCGAGTTTTAATATCACCACAGAGCAAGCCCAATACACTAATCCAGCCACAAAACAGCCCGCGATGATTGCTATTGGGAAATCTCGCTGTGGGTTCTTAAACTCTTCACCCATATGGGCATAGGCCTCGATACCGACAAAACACCAGAACATGACCGCCAGTGCTGAACCAATGGCCCACATTGAGTCAGAATCGACACTCGGGATGGCAACGTCGGCGGCGCTAATGTCTGCCTTCCAAATAAAAGCACTCACGAGAGCAAGAATCGACAAAGCAATGACCGTTTGTAGTCGTCCCGAAGATTTACTGCCGAGTAGGTTGACGATAATCAGCAATACTACAGTAAGAAACTGGGCACTCAGAGGGACGTTTAAAGGCGCTGGAAGCAACTGCTGGGCAAATCCGCCAGCCAAAGCAATCGCCGCTGGAATACCAACGGGAATCACACTTACAAATAACCATGCCACTGCGGTTTCTAAGCGTTGACCAAATGCTTGTCGTACAAAGTAAGCAGTGCCGCCTGCGTTCGGGTAGCGTTTTCCGAGCGCAGCAAAAGTGAGGGCGATAGGGCAGATAGCGATAAATAGGACGAGCCAAGCCAACAGTGACAGTTGCCCAGCAATCCCCGCTGCAATCGCAGGAATCATAAATAGCCTGGTGCCCAATAGTGTGGTTGAGAGCTGACCGATGCCCGAAAATAGAGTGATTTCTTGCTTGAGTTGTGTCATTCGCTGTCGTTGCGGGTCGTTCTATTGGCTAATGCTGGTGGAGGAGAGCCTTGCGGTGTCTAACGCTCTATATTATGCAGAAAGCATCCCCCTTCATTAGCCAGAATGCAGCTAGCGAAACGTCGTA
>NZ_JAHGAH010001248.1:0-728 GCF_030248475.1 Vibrio sp. D173a | reverse complement strand
TTCGGTGCCTACCGTTCTAGGAACCAATGCCGATGACGCCAACACCATGAGCATGTTGCCACGGCTGACATTCTTGATCCCAAAGGTTATTGAGATGATAACGGACATGCAACCGGAAGAGCTCGATTCTCTATCCGCTGAGCAGTTGAGACTTGCGGTTGATGAATGGGTGAGTGATGCATCGAATGTTGCGGCGATTCACTCGCTGGCTCAGAGCGATATGCCACAAGCTGACCTTGATCTGCCTGAGTTGCCAAGCACCGCTTATGAAGCTGTGAGCCAATTGTTCTTTGGGCTTGGAAATCGAGAGGAAACGTCTCAACTACTTGGTTTCAAAGATTTTGCGCCGAACAACGAAGGTGAATTGAGCTTTGCTTTACAAAACATGTCGCAGTTTAAAATGATGATGAATGACACGCTATTTATGGGTCCAAGCCGCATGAAAGCGAAAGAGTCACAGCAATCTGCAACCTTGTATCACTTTGCCTATAGGCCAAGTTTCAACGTCTGGACTTACAACACCAAAGGCGAAAATGGCGCAGTAGATATAGAAGATGCACTAAAAACCATTAGTTGTATCAGTGGCGCGTGTAACGGCTCGGAACTCCCCGTCGCGTTTAACAAAGCACTGAAATTGGATGGAACCACGGTTTCACCATCTAAAAAAGACAAAGCGTTGATGGCGACCCTATCGCGCCTCTGGTTTAACGATGATTTGTTCAACAACT
>NZ_JAHGAH010001247.1:0-735 GCF_030248475.1 Vibrio sp. D173a | reverse complement strand
CGGCTACGGCACTAGTCACCACAAAGGTGATATCCAAGGCATCATTGATTCCCTAGATTACATCGAGTCTTTGGGAATGAATGGTATCTGGCTAACGCCAATCTTTAATTCTGAGCCTGTTGATGGGCAAGATCACTGGGCTGATAGACTCGATGCTACGGGCTACTTCGCGACTGACTATTTCAGTATCGACCCACGATTCGGTACATTGGAGCAAGCTAAACAGCTAGTTGAAGAGGCGCACGCGCGCGGCTTATACGTATTCTTCGATGGCGTATTCGGTCACCACAAAGGGAATGTTGCTCCTTCACCTACTGGTAAACTACCGCAAGGTGAGAACAACCCTGTCGCTTACCCAGAGAGTTTAGAGTTCTACAAAGAGGTCGCGACTTACTGGATCAAGGAACTTAAGATTGATGGCTGGCGTCTTGACCAAGCGTATCAAGTACCAAAAGACGCATGGGCTGAAATTCGTGAGAGTGTCGATGCCGCCTCAGCAGAAGTTGAATACGTAAACTCAGAGGGTGAAACCGTTAATCCACTAGGTTACATGGTTGCTGAGATTTGGGCGGGAGAAAACCGCATCATTGAAACAGGCTATGGCACCAATAGCGCTCCAGCACTCTGCTCTGCGTTTGATTTCCCAGTACGTTACCGCTTAACGGAAACCCTTGCTGTGAACGAAGCCGGTGTTGGCGGTAAAGGTGGTGAGTGGCTAGCGGAAGGCATGTCATT
>NZ_JAHGAH010001246.1:0-582 GCF_030248475.1 Vibrio sp. D173a | reverse complement strand
AAGATACCATCCCCAGCTACTTCATGGAGATCTTCGCCGTTATCGGCAAATTCACCCATAATCACAGGAACAGGTCGCGCTTCACGGACTAAGGCGTCTTCATTTTCAATGTATTTGGTAAAGGTGATCTTGAGATTGACTCTATCTAGGAAGTCTCGCAGCACTAAAGGCTTGCCGTCTGAGGTGAGACGGGCCGTAAACTTAAGCACTTCGGTTTGATAGAGCTTATCAGGGAACTGTTTCGCATCTAAGACTAGATGCGAGAGCAGCTTAATATTGTTCTTTGGTGATACCTTACCCACGGCTTGCCAAGGCCCCGGCATCGGGTGGTCAATCGAGACGATGTCCATCGAAGACTCTTGGTACCAGCGAACGTTATCTGCGTTACGCCACGAATAGTATTTTTTACCATCCGGGCGAACCAAAACCACAGGTTGAGAATTGTCGGCTCGATAAATAACAAACGTAATCTGTTCAATGCTTGGATCCACTCTAAAGCGGTTATCCAACAGTCGCATTGAAGACTCCGTTGCAGCCTGCACACCGATACTAACAAGTAACAAGCAACTCCAAGCCAATGCC
>NZ_JAHGAH010001245.1:0-1375 GCF_030248475.1 Vibrio sp. D173a | reverse complement strand
GGTCCAAAGAGCACGATTTGGATTTCATCTTTTCCACGGATGGTGACGGTGATAGGCTGCTTGTCGCTGATGAAAATGGAGAGTGGTTAAGAGGTGATATATTGGGCTTATTGTGTTCTTTTGCATTAAAAGCTGAGGCGATAGCTCTACCTATCAGCTGTAACTCAATAATAAAAACCTCCGACCAATTTAAGAAAGTCATTACAACAAAAATAGGCTCGCCTTATGTTATTGCAGAGTTTGCTGAGCTGAGTAAAAGCTATCAGTCTGTCGTGGGATTTGAAGCAAATGGTGGATATTTGCTTGGCAGCGACATCGAAGTCAATGGGAAGAAATTAGCAGCATTGCCCACTCGCGATGCAATCCTTCCGGCTTTAATGTTGCTCTCATTGTCACAATCATCGCAGCTAAGTATTACTGATTTAATTGCCCAACTACCAAAACGATTTACTCATAGCGATCGTATTCAAAACTTTGCAACAAGCAAAAGTTTAGAACTAATAAATCTTGGACACAGCAACCCAGATAATTTACTTGTTCTATTGGGCATGGATGGTTTACAAACCGAAAGAATTGATTTAACAGACGGGCTTAGATTAACGTTAACTAATCAAGATATTATTCATTTAAGACCATCTGGCAATATCTAAGATAATCAGTTTATAGTGATAAATAAGCCTGGTTCATGGCCAGGCTTTACTGGGTAGAATACACTATGAAGTTCTCATGGGAATAACGCTTCCTTGAACTGGTTTTACTATGCTATTTTTTGGTATCTCTCCGGAAATAGTACACCCTGCACCAATAACACTGTCATTTGCTCATATAAAAACGTTGTCGCCTATATGTATAGGCTTACAGTCATAATCTAGAGTATGTCTATTGTTAGGGTCAATCGGATGAAAGTTACTACCTAAACAATTAAATCCAGGACCTATTAAAGAGTCTTTTCCGATGTGTATGGAAGATTTATCTGCAATAATCGTACTATTATTATTAATATGAACATTTTCACCAATTATAATAGATGAACCTACTCTCCTCGATTCAATATATATTTCAGATGTAGTCAAACCTGGAGAAAGAGTATAGCCATAAGTAACATTATCCTTTATGACTATCTTTCCTTCACCTTTAATCTTAGTAAATTGAACAATATTAAGGCTGCTATTACATTCCGTTAATCCAGCTCTTGAACTTTTGTAAAATCTAAACCAAAATTTATTCTTACGCTTCTGATACTTCCTTATTTTCTTATCTAACTTCCTTGTCAATGAGCTAAGCATAATCCTGAACTCTACCAATTATTTTATTGTAACCAGAAACCACCATATCGTTACTAACATTTTTTGTTATTACTGCGTTAGCTCCAATA
>NZ_JAHGAH010001244.1:0-739 GCF_030248475.1 Vibrio sp. D173a | reverse complement strand
AGCTTTGACATTTCGGTGTTGTCTGGCTCTGCGTTGTTACCTTGCTGAGCGGCTGCTTGTTTTGCTTTCGCTTTAGCAATGGCAGCGGCAACTGCTGGCTTCACAGCCAGCTCGCTGATTGCTGTATCTGTGCCCGCGGCTTTCTGTGCTTTCACTCGTGCAATGGCTGCGGCAATTGCGTCATCACCGTCAGAGGTCTTCATCTCTTTACGACGATTGTCAGCGGCTTTCTTAAATCGATTCTCACGCTCATCCTTGTCGCGTTCCATACGGGCATTTTTCTCTTCAAAACGCAGTTTGGCGCGCTCGGCTGCGGCGGCTTCATCTCGACGAGTTTTGATTTCTGCTTTGGCTTGGCGGTAATACTGAACAAGTGGGATCTCACTTGGGCAGACAAACGCACAAGCACCACACTCGATACAGTCTTTGATGTTGAGCTCTTCACATTTATCGAGCTCATTTGCCTTAGCGTGCCATTGAAGCTGTTGAGGTAGCAACGAAGCAGGGCAAGCCTCTGCACATTGACTACAACGGATACACTCCATTTCGTAGCTGTTAGGAGAAATCTCGCGGCGCGTTGGCGCTAGTATACAGTTTGATGTTTTAGTGATCGGCACGTTTTCATGTGGCAACGTAAAGCCCATCATAGGCCCACCCAAGATAAGTCTTGGTAGCTTTTTATCTGCTTTGTATCCAAACTCTTCAAGCAATGCGCTGACCGGTGTGCCTATCAGAGCCC
>NZ_JAHGAH010001243.1:0-866 GCF_030248475.1 Vibrio sp. D173a | reverse complement strand
CTTTTTGTTTTTACAGAGCTCGCCGACTTGCTCCTGAATATGTGGACGATGTATGTCTTAACTATCACGCCTTAAAGCAATGGAAGAGTATTGCTTGGAGTATACCTTCCAGAATATGAGCGTATAAAAAAGGGTTGATGCTTACACATCAACCCTTTTGTATTTTTGCATTTACGCTTATTTGTCAGCTAGCTTCGCTTCTAGATCTGCTAGTTTTTGTTCCATCTCAGTCAGCTTCTGACGTGTACGCAGTAGAACCTGAGTTTGAACATCGAACTCTTCACGGCTGACAACGTCTAGCTTGTTTAGTTGGCCTTGGATAACTTGGCGAACCTTTTGGTCCACATCAGAACCTAGCTCTTTCACTGGCTGAGGCATAGAGTCATGGATTTGTTTCGCAATCTGCTCTAGTTTTTTTGGATCAAACATATCAATTAAAACTCCTGATTATTTCCTACTATTCTATTTAATCGCAGTGGAGATGTCGCCTGTGGCGTATAAAAAAAGGTCACCGAAGTGACCTTTTTGCGATTAACGTGAAACTTGAGGTTAGTTGTTGTCCGCTAACTCTCGGTGTGCCGCTTTTGCTTCATCGACACGTGCTAGTTTCTCTAAGTCTTTATCTTCAACAAAAACCGGTAGTGGTTTGTGTTTCTCTGCTAGGTAGCTGTAGATAACAGGCAACACGAACAGAGTGAAGATAGTACCAATTGCTAGACCAGCAACGATAACAATACCGATACTGAAGCGTTGAGCAGCACCTGCACCACTTGCGTACATCAGTGGGATAAGACCTGCGATCATCGCTGCAGTTGTCATCAGGATAGGGCGTAGACGAACTTTCGCCGCTTCCATTACTGCTTCAA
>NZ_JAHGAH010001242.1:0-795 GCF_030248475.1 Vibrio sp. D173a | reverse complement strand
AAGAGATAGGCTTAGCTGCCCCTGTTAAGCAGCTATTAGAAAGCCTAACCTTTGAATTAAACGATCACGTTTAAACAGACGAATACGACAAGAGGAACCATTATGAGCCGCACTGTATTTTGTGCTCGCCTACAGAAAGATGCTGAAGGCTTAGATTTTCAACTTTACCCAGGTGACTTAGGTAAGCGTATTTTCGACAATATTTCTAAAGAAGCATGGGCACTATGGCAAAGCAAGCAGACCATGCTTATCAATGAAAAGAAGCTAAACATGATGGATCCTGAGCACAGAAAACTGCTTGAGACAGAAATGGTTAACTTCCTTTTCGAAGGTAAAGATGTCGTGATTGATGGCTACACGCCACCAAGCGAATAAGACATTTATTTACACCAAGTTTAATGACATCATGGTTCGCGCTGTGATGTCATTTTTGTATGAGGACCTATGAAAAAGCTGAGTTACTTCCTAGCGGCTATGCTACTTACCGGTTGTAGCCGAGAGTTCATTGAGAGCATTTATGACGTCAATTATGAACCGACCAACCGTTTTGCAGGCAACCTTGCCGAGCTACCGGGTCAATTCGAGAAAGATACAGGCGCACTCGATGCCCTCATCAATAGCTTCTCGGGTAACATCCAAAAACGTTGGGGCAGCAATGAAGTAAAGATTGCAGGTACAAGTAACTATGTGAAATACATAGATAATTACTTGAGTCGTTCAGAAGTAAACTTCTCAAAAGGTCTTATTACCGTCGAAACAGTTTCATCGACAGAGCCCAAAAAGCACCTAAAAGAT
>NZ_JAHGAH010001241.1:0-725 GCF_030248475.1 Vibrio sp. D173a | reverse complement strand
CTGCCAGACCAATCACTGAACGAATACACCCAGATTATTATCGAGCAGGCCGACCGCCTACGAGCCTTGGTCGACCGTCTATTAGGCCCACAAAAGCCGGGCAAAAAGAGTGAAGAGAACCTTCACCAGATTCTGGAGAAGGTACGTCAGTTGGTTGAACTAGAGTCTGGTTCTTCATTGGCGATTGAGCGCGATTATGACCCGAGTTTGCCAGACATCTTGATGGACTCGGCACAAGTCGAACAGGCAATGCTCAATATCGTTAGTAACGCTGCGCAGATTCTGAGTTCACAAGAATCAGGCAAAATCACCATTCGCACCAGAACGGTGCATCAGGCGAACATACATGGGCAGCGACACAAACTGGCGGCGCGTATTGAGATCTCCGACAACGGGCCGGGTATTCCTGATGAGCTTAAAGATACCCTTTTCTACCCTATGGTCAGTGGACGAGAAGGTGGTACTGGTCTGGGGCTTTCGATCTCGCAAAACCTGATTGACCAACACAACGGAAAGATCGACGTAGAGAGTTGGCCGGGGAACACCACCTTCACCATCTATCTACCGATTTAATAGATTTATCGACATCACCAGAGAGCTGCTCCGGTGGTGTTGGCAACAAGATATAACAGCATAAAAACAACAATGATCATCACAATAGATTTGGCTGCAAAGGAATGGAACTATGAGTAAAGTATATGTTTGGGTCGTCCTCGACGACCCAA
>NZ_JAHGAH010001240.1:0-625 GCF_030248475.1 Vibrio sp. D173a | reverse complement strand
CTGGTGTTGTTCTTTGGCAATACCCATCAAGACCTTAGTCAATTTGTGCTAAGCGATTTAGGATTGAATACCTTTGAGCCTGTCAGTATTTCCCTTGAATCGCGTTTCTTTCAAAATCGCGCACAAGTCGATGAGTTACTCACTCTGCATGCGGTTCAGCAGCACTACTATCAGCTCACTAGCAAATCATCTTCGCAGCTCTCCGCTCTGTTGGAAAGTATGCCCACAGAAAGTGAGCACCCCACATTGGTGCGTCGTCGCTCAAGGTTGATCAATTTGATTGCCAGAGATCTCGAGAGACTGGAAGAGTATGATTTAGCACTGCACTATTTCCGTCAGTCGCATCTGCCGCCAAGTCGTGAGCGACAAGCACGTATTCATGACAAGCTAAACCAAGTTGAAACAATGAGTGACGTTGTCACCTATATCATTCAACATCCGCTTGATATTGCAGAGTTGGAAGTGGCGCAGAAGTTAGAACAACGAGTACAAAGGCTTCAAGGTCACAAAGTACCAAGAGCCAAGAAGCCGAACTGCGTAAATGAACACCTTGAATTAGACCTGAGTGCGGTTCGCGTTGAAGAAGCGGTACGTCTTAACAGGCAGGAGCAAGGATGGGATTGCT
>NZ_JAHGAH010000124.1:0-7270 GCF_030248475.1 Vibrio sp. D173a | reverse complement strand
CGATTAGCTCAACTTGCATTTGGATGTTGTCGCCTGGCATTACCATTTCTACGCCTTCTGGTAGAGAGATGTCACCAGTTACGTCAGTTGTACGGAAGTAGAACTGTGGACGGTAGCCTTTGAAGAATGGAGTGTGACGACCACCTTCATCTTTAGAAAGTACGTATACTTCTGACTCGAACTTAGTGTGTGGAGTGATTGAACCAGGCTTAGCTAGTACTTGACCACGTTCAACTTCATCACGCTTAGTACCACGTAGAAGTGCACCAACGTTCTCACCAGCGCGACCTTCGTCAAGAAGCTTACGGAACATTTCAACACCAGTACATGTAGTAGTAGTAGTGTCTTTGATACCAACGATAGCAACTTCGTCACCTACGTTTAGGATACCACGTTCGATACGGCCAGTTACTACTGTACCACGACCTTGGATTGAGAATACGTCTTCGATAGGCATTAGGAATGGCATATCTACTGCACGCTCTGGCTCAGGGATGTATGAATCTAGCGCTTCTGCTAGTTCAACAATCTTAGCTTCCCACTGCTCTTCGCCGTTTAGTGCGCCTAGTGCAGAACCTTGGATAACTGGTAGGTCATCACCTGGGAAATCGTACTCAGATAGAAGTTCACGAACTTCCATTTCTACTAGTTCTAGTAGCTCTTCATCGTCAACCATGTCACATTTGTTCATGAATACGATGATGTATGGGATACCAACCTGACGGCCTAGTAGGATGTGCTCACGAGTTTGTGGCATTGGACCATCTGTAGCAGCAACTACAAGAATACCGCCGTCCATCTGTGCAGCACCAGTGATCATGTTTTTAACGTAATCCGCGTGTCCTGGACAGTCTACGTGTGCGTAGTGACGAGTTGGAGTGTCGTACTCTACGTGAGAAGTAGCGATTGTGATACCGCGCTCACGCTCTTCTGGAGCGTTATCGATAGATGCGAAGTCACGAGCAGCACCGCCGTATACTTTAGCAAGTGTTGTACAGATAGCAGCTGTTAGAGTTGTTTTACCGTGGTCAACGTGGCCGATAGTACCAACGTTTACGTGCGGTTTTACACGTTCAAATTTTTCTTTAGACATGAGTAGTCCCTCTAGGTACGGATTTAGGTGGCCCGAATTGACCACGCAACCAAAAAAGATAATTGGTAAATCTTATATCAAAAGGAAATAACTTTGAGAGCTGGTGCTGATAGGCAGACTCGAACTGCCGACCTCATCCTTACCAAGGATGCGCTCTACCACCTGAGCTATATCAGCACTCAAATTAGAGTGGAGCGGGCAGCGGGAATCGAACCCGCATCATCAGCTTGGAAGGCTGAGGTAATAGCCATTATACGATGCCCGCAACACGTAACTCTGAGAGCTATTTCCTAAAGAATATGGTGGAGGGGGACGGATTCGAACCATCGAAGGCAGTGCCGGCAGATTTACAGTCTGCTCCCTTTGGCCACTCGGGAACCCCTCCAAAATTTCAAGCCATTCTTACTACAATTGTTTCTCTAAGAAACAGGAAAGAATGGTGCCGACTACCGGAATCGAACTGGTGACCTACTGATTACAAGTCAGTTGCTCTACCTACTGAGCTAAGTCGGCATAAGTGGTGCGCATTCTATTGAATGATTTTCTAGGTTGCAATAGCTATTTCAAAAAAAAACGTAAAATTAGACTTTTTAGAATCAATTGCTGCAAAATCATACAAACCTCGCTTTTTAAAGCAAACTTTCGAGCTTTGTCGTTTGCTTTGCACGGAGCTTGTTGTATGTTCTTGCTCTCTATGAAACCAAGGATAAAAGAGACCCATGAGTCCATTTTTGTCATTTGACCGTGCCGAATGGGCAGAATTGCGTAATTCTGTTCCAATGACACTATCTGAAGATGATTTAACTGCGCTTCAAGGCATTAATGAAAACCTCACTATGGAGGAAGCGGTAGAGATCTACCTTCCTTTGTCTCGCCTTTTAAATCTGTACGTTCAGGCTCGCCAAAGCCGCAACTCGGTACTTCAGCAATTTCTCAACACAGAAGAACATGCCCCACCCTTTGTTATTGGTATCGCAGGCAGTGTAGCAGTTGGTAAGAGTACGACCGCGCGACTTCTAGAGGCTTTGCTATCACGTTGGGATAACCACCCAAAAGTTGCACTTGTAACAACGGATGGTTTCTTATATCCAAAGAAGGTATTGGAAGAGAAAGGTATCATGCATCGTAAAGGCTTCCCGGAGTCTTACGACATTAAACGCTTGGTCGAATTCGTTTCCGATGTAAAAGCCGGTCAGCCGAATTTAGAAGTCCCGGTTTATTCACACATTACTTATGACATCACTGAAGAGCGCAAGAAAGTAGATCGCCCTGATGTACTTATTATCGAGGGATTAAATGTCCTACAGAGCGGTATGGACTACCCGCATGATCCTCATCGTGTGTTTGTCTCAGACTTTCTTGATTTCTCTATTTATGTGGATGCGGAAACCGAAACCATCGAGCAATGGTATGTAGAGCGCTTCTTGAAGTTTCGTAGAGGGGCATTTACCAAGCCTGGCTCGTACTTTAGTCATTACACTCAGCTCTCAGTGGAAGAAGCAAAGAATAAGGCAAAGCAAATTTGGCATGATATTAATGGACTCAATTTAGAGCATAATATTCTTCCCACTCGAGAAAGAGCCCATCTTATCTTACACAAAGGACCAAGCCACTTGGTTGATAAAGTATCACTGAGAAAGTAATGCTAGCTTGATCGCTCTATTCCGTTTTTCTTAAAGAGATCTCACCACCAATGTAGGTCTCCAATCCATTCTCGGTTTCTAGAACAACACCGCCTTGTTGGTCAATGCCTTTCACAACGCCATGCACTTCTCTTGGGCCCATTAGTAACTTCACTGGGCGACCAATAAAATTATCTAAACGATTCCAACGTTCAACAAAACCGGCCAATCCCGTCATTTCGTATTCTTCTAATGCCATCTTCCAATGTTTGATGAACTTGAGCGCTAGGTCATTTCGGTCGATGCTAAAACCATCACTAACTTGATTCAAAGTTGTCCAAGGCTGATCAATGTCCGGCTGCAAGTCTGGCATACCAATATTAAGCCCCATACCAATAACCAGATGCGCTGCACCGCCTGCTTGCCCAGACATTTCCACTAAGATACCCGCGAGCTTTTTATCCTGGTAGTAGATATCGTTCGGCCATTTAAGTTTAACGCCTTGAATACCCAACTCTTCGATAGCTTCCACAGCGGCAATGCCAACAACCAAGCTCAACCCGATAGCCGCTGCCATACCAGCATCCAAACGCCAGTACATGGATAAGTATAAGTTTGTACCAAAAGGCGATACCCATTGACGACCACGTCGCCCTCGCCCCTTCGCCTGATATTCTGCTAGGCAGACTCGCCCTTTCACAGAACCATTGACTCGATCGAGTAGATATTGGTTAGTAGAGTCGATCACAGAAATAAGCTCGAGAGGAGTATCCAGTTGAGCTTGAAGTCTCTCTTCGTCGAGTAACTGCAAAGGTTGTGCTAACTGATAACCACGTCCTTGGATACGGTATATATCAACGCCCCAGTCATTAAGCCCTTTAATGTGCTTAGCAATCGCAGCTCGAGATATCCCAAGTTCTTGCCCCAAGTCTTCTCCGGAATGAAAACCTCCATCGCTAAGGGACTTGAGGATATGCAGCTTTACAGAGTGTTCCTTTCTCATTGTTTAGCCTCAATCTCAGCTAGATTGGTTTCACCTTTGTTATTCATAAAACGAACTTCGTGCTCAAGTTCAATCTGGTATTTATCCCAAACGGTCTTTTTCACCAGAGATGCTAAGTCGACCACATCATCAGCACTACAGTTATCAACATTAGTCAACACCAAAGCTTGCAGTGGATTCACTTGAGCACCATTGACCGATATACCCTTAAGACCACATTGGTCTATTAACCATCCCGCTGCGACCTTCATTCCGCCCTGTGCTGGGTAAGCCACCATATTGCTGTGCTGCTGAATTAGGCGATCATAATGATCTTGGCTGATCACAGGGTTTTTGAAGAAACTGCCTGCATTGCCGACTTTCGCTGGATCAGGCAGCTTTTCCATACGCACTTGGCAAACGCGTTCAAAGATAGCGAGAGGAGTTAACTCATCTTCTGGAATACTCTGCAAAGGGCCATATTGATTGATCGCCTTCCACTGCTTCGGCAATTTCAGACCCACCGCTGTGATAAAGCACTTTTCATACAGTTCGTGCTTGAAGATAGAATCACGATAACCAAACTGGCACTCGTTAGCGGTCATTCGCCTTGTTTCAAAACTGTGAAGGTCAAGAATGTCCACGTACTCACAAATGCTCTGTAACTCTAAGCCATAAGCTCCGATGTTTTGGATAGGAGCAGAACCCGCACATCCAGGAATAAGAGCGAGATTCTCCATCCCCCCCATGCCCTGCTCAACACTCCACGCAACCAAACTCGGCCAATCTTCACCACCTTCAATGTGTAGTAAGTAATGCTCGTCGGTTTCAGTGACCGTTTTACCCATTAAACGGTTGATGATCACCATACCTTCATAAGGTTGAGTAAACAGCATGTTGCTACCCTTCCCCAGAAAGAGCTTGGGTATGTCTTGATAAGCTTGGTCTTGGAAAAGTTGTCTTACGTCCTCTACTGACTCAACAATCGCCAGGTACGCACAGGTTTGTTCGATACCAAATGTGTGGAAAGCCTTAAGGCTCGCGTATTTCTTAATTTCCATAGTGGATTTGCAACGCCTGATGAGATTCTCTTAAACTGTGAACATTCTACATTAGTTATCTTTTAGCCGCAGTGACAATACCTAGCTCATTAATCATAGAAGTGTTAAATCCAATCAAACTTCCTCTTATTAAGAGGTTGTATAAAGCCCATTATCCCGCTGGACGGGCAAAACGAGACGAGCTAATCATTACAGCCAGTATCGACAACAGTATCGTCGCTTTGTTAAGAATGAAGACGGTAGAGAAGTCACGCCTACTAACCGGTATGCTCGTTGTGCCGGAATATAGGGGGACAGGTGTGGGAGGGGCGCTGCTTGAACATTGCACAAGCAAAGTTTTCAATGATGGCGACTATTGCTTTGCTTTTAGCAATTTAGAAAACTATTACGCACAACATGGATTCAAAACCATCGAGAGCACAGAGCTTCCCAATTCATTAAAAATGGCTTATTTGCGTTATGTAGAGAGTGGTAAAGATCTCATTCCAATGCAATTCATTACTTCTCACACCTCAAAGGGTGTGGTTTTGTAGCCAGAGAAATCATATCTTTGGTAAAATGTCAGGTTCGCAATATTGCACTTAATTAAGGTACTCACACCGGTATGATAGTAAGTAGGAACCCATTCGAACAGTTGCCAAGTCTCGCAGTTAAGCCTGAAGACTTTGAAGTTCTGCATGCAGCAGATACTTTCAGAACTCGTCTTCTTGAAGCGATCAGCAAAGCAACGTCGCGAATTTACCTAGTCGCTCTATATCTGGAAGATGATGAAGCTGGCCGTGAAATTTTCACAGCGCTTTATGAAGCGAAGCAGCGCAATCCTGGATTGGACATCAATATCTGTGTAGATTGGCACCGAGCGCAACGTGGTCTCATTGGCGCAGAGTCGTCAGAAGGTAATGCTGCACTGTACAAAGCCTTCGCAAAGAAATATCAACATTCTATTCCTGTCTACGGTATTCCAGTGCGTGGTAGAGAAGTGTTTGGTGTGCTGCACCTTAAAGGTTTTATCGTAGATGACACCGTGATCTACAGTGGTGCAAGCCTTAACAACGTATACCTTCAGTACAACGATCGTTACCGTTTCGATCGCTACCATGTCATTCAGCATAAAACGTTAGCAGACTCTATGGTGAGGTTCATTCAAGACGAAATGATCGCTCATCCTGCTGTCAACGACTTAGCAGGCAAAGATAAGCCTGAAACCAAAGAAATCAAAGCTGACATTCGCCAACTTCGCTCTTCACTTGCACGTGCAAACTATGAGTTTGAACCAGAAATTGCTAGCGAAGAAGAAGTGAAGGTGACGCCATTAGTCGGTTTAGGTAAACGTCGTAATTTACTCAATCAACAAATCGTTAAGTTACTTGCTGCAGCTCAGAACGAAATCTTTATCTGCACTCCTTACTTTAACTTCCCGAAAGCAATTAATCGCGAAGTAAAACGTGCAATGAAACGAGGCGTAAAAGTAACAATAGTGGTTGGTGACAAAACTGCTAACGACTTCTACATCTCCCCTGAAGAAGAGTTTAAGACTATTGGTGGCTTACCATATCTATACGAACTCAACTTACGTCGTTTCGCTAAAGCAAATGAAGCTAGCATTGCTGCCCGTAAGCTATCTATTCACCTTTGGAAGCACGATAACAACAGTTTCCATCTAAAAGGCATTTGGGTAGATAAGCGCTACATGCTGATGACTGGTAATAACTTGAACCCTCGTGCATGGTCACTGGATCTAGAAAATGGTCTATTGGTACAAGATAACTACGCCAAGATGACAGATAAGTTTGAACAAGAAGTGGCAAACATTCTTGAACATACTCAGCTTATTTGCACCTACAAGCAGCTAGAAAAAGTAGAAGACTACCCGGTAAGTGTTCAGAAGTTAGTTCGCAAGATCACTCGAATCAAAGCTGATGGGGTACTTAAACGTATTCTTTAAGAAGTCTAGCTAAAGTCATAACGAAGCCCAGTATGAAAGTACTGGGCTTTTTTATTACTGGTAGCTTGGGAGGTAAGGGCAACTAAAACTAGCAGGGGACAACAAAGTCTATAAGCCCCGAATAAACAAACTCCCCCCTATGGCATCCCCCGTAATGACTCATAAGACAATTACGTTGGATTACTTTAGAGGGAAATAGCTAGATCGAGTAAATAAGAAGGTTTTCAATGTCTCCCCTGCCTCGATACTTCTCCTCGAAGGGGTGAATATTAGGGTATGAACAAAACCCTTTTCCCGTGGGATTCACATTTACAGCATGCGCTGTTTTGAGTATCAGGGGAATCCACTGCTTTGGCCTTAAGATACAAATACGAAAAAGGCTCTAGTCTTTCGACTAGAGCCTTGAATATGGCAGGGGTGGAGAGATTCGAACTCCCAACACGCGGATTTGGAATCCGCTGCTCTGCCAATTGGAGCTACACCCCTGTAGAAACTACAGTTTATCACATTGTAGATTCAAAAAAACCTCGCAAAAGCGAGGTCTTTGAAATAAGTGGCGGAGCGGAC
>NZ_JAHGAH010001239.1:0-970 GCF_030248475.1 Vibrio sp. D173a | reverse complement strand
GCCAAGCCGCTTTGCGTTTGAATCTTAGTCAGTCTGCAACCAGTCGAGTGTTGGGGCGACTTCGTGAACTCCTTAACGATCCCCTCTTTACTCGTCAAGGGCAGCGTCTACTTCCGACCAAAAGAGCACTCGAAATCAGCCAGCGCATTGATCAGCCGTTGGAGTCATTTCGTCAGCTGTTAAGTCCAAGTGACTTTGACCCATACTACTGCACGGAACGTTTCCTGATCGCGACTACAGATTACGCGATGCAAACTATCCTTCCGTATGCGCTGCCTAAGATTTATGAGCAAGCACCAAACATCTCGTTAGAGTTTGCACCGCTTCAGCATGAGAATCTATTTAAACAGTTGAGTACTGAGCGGGTTGATATGGCGATATGCCGACCAACAGGTCCTGTCGCCCCCTTGCATCAGCAAGTATTAGGACCTGTTGGGGTATCGTGCCTGCTTTCTAAAAATCACCCTCTGGCTGATAGCGCGTTAAGTCTCAATGATTATGTATCACTGCCTCATGCGATGATTGCTATCAGTGATGGCGTAAAAGCCTTGCTTGATAATGCATTAGCTAATCAACCTCCAAGAAGGATGGTGCTGCGAGCCTATCATTTGGAGGCGGCTTTAGCGATCGTCGATAGAATGCCTCTTGTGATCACAGTGCCTGCCGACCTCGCGTATTTAGTGGCAGAGCGCTACGACCTCGTTGTTAAACCACTACCATTCGAGTTTATGCCGTTTGATTACTCACTGATTTGGCATTCGCGTTGCGATTCGTCAGCTTCTCAGCAATGGCTGAGACGAGTGGTGAAAGAGGAGTGTGGCGAGTTGATTCAGAAGCGGATTGCTGATGTTGGGCTAGGTTAACGGAATGAAAAAGGGCTGAGTAAACTCAGCCCTTTGTATTTATTGCTTGAAGCTCTATAGCTTCGAGTGTTTAAAGCTATAGCTTGATGACAACCCGCCCAGTGATT
>NZ_JAHGAH010001238.1:0-672 GCF_030248475.1 Vibrio sp. D173a | reverse complement strand
TATGGTCTTAAAGTAATATGGCTCAAACTAAAAAGCGTCACACCGTGGTGTGACGCTTTTCTTTGTTAGTAACACTTTCTTTTTCAGTAACCTTTTCTTTGTTGGCAACCGTAGCGCATTAAATAAAGTTTAGAGCAACACCAGCCGCAATAAACACACCGACTAGGCCAACGATTGGCAGCTTAACTGATTTGAGAAGCCACACACCAACAATAATCAACGCGAAATCTAAACCATTGTTTACCGCACTGCTAAAGATCGGTTGGTATAGAGCCGCTAATAGTAAGCCAACAACTGCAGCATTAACCCCAGTTAAAGCGCCAGCTACCTTCGGCTTGCTAGCTAAAGCCTGCCAGTTCTTTAACACACCAAGTAGCAGCAAAAATCCTGGAAGGAAGACCGCGATAGTTGCCAATAGAGCACCAACAATAGGCGCGGAAGGCATCAGCACGTAACCCAGATAGGTTGCTAGGGTAAACATTGGCCCTGGAACCGCTTGTGCTGCTGCGTAACCGGTTAAAAATGCATCTTGGGACAGTTGGTCACCGATACCATTTTGCAATAGCGGAAGTACTACGTGACCGCCACCAAATACTAAGCTACCGGCTTGATAGAAGAGCCCAAATACTTCAATACCTTGTGAAAGTGAGCTTGCTAGTGGCAGGACGACTA
>NZ_JAHGAH010001237.1:0-705 GCF_030248475.1 Vibrio sp. D173a | reverse complement strand
CTGGAAGTTGGTAAGTACCCACAAGGTCGAAGACAGTGTAACCATTGAGCTTGTTATCGCTGTCATCTTCGTAGTCAAACATGGTTTGGCTCTGAACTTTCAGAGATAGGTCAGCATCGTACCAGCCCGCCCATGCACTGGCTTTTGATGTGCTCGCTTCACCTGCTGATTGGTCTTCCCAACCATCATCGCCTTTCACCTCTGAGACAACGTAGTGGCCCGATGCACCTAGCTGAATGTTTTCATGTACCCAGTAAGACGCAAGCGCCTCTAGACCATAAACACGTTTCTTGTCGTCGATCTCTTCGATCAGCAGCGTGTTTTTGTTGTACTTAACATTCTTGTCAGACTGAGAGTAGTAAGCCGCAGATTGCAGGCTTAGGTCGCTAGTGTCTAAGCGGTAGCCAAGTTCAAAGCTGTTGGTCTTGATGCCAGACATCTTAGAGTCATTCACATTGATGCTGTCATTAAGTGTCCAGTGATCGCCCACTAAGGTGTAGTTGCCTTGACCGTAGTATTTTGCCGGATCGGCTAAATCGAAACCTTGTGAGAAGTTGGCCCAAACTTGTGAATCACTGTTTAGGTGATAAACCGTACCTAAGTTGAATAGACCAACACTGTAATCTGTTTCACCGCCAGGAACGGCATCTGCGCTGTTTCCGTTACCTGCTGCGATTTGCTTTTGCTGTTGGTAGCCAACGAAGT
>NZ_JAHGAH010001236.1:0-657 GCF_030248475.1 Vibrio sp. D173a | reverse complement strand
GCTTGAGATTAACTATGATATGTTAGACCGCCAGCTCAATAACAACTTTGACAAGTTGGGTGATTTCTTTGGTGGTAACAATGGTTTCGCGAAAAAAGTCGAAGATGCGATTCAGGGTATTACAGGCGTGACGGGCTCAATTCGAACCCGTGAGCGAAGCCTAGTTGAACAGAATTATCGTATAGCCGATGATCAGGCTTCTCTGGATCGTCGTATGGAGGGGCTAGAGAGCCGTACTCACTCTCGCTTTACCGCCATGCAGGAAGCGACCGGAAAAATGCAGTCCCAATTGGGCAGTATGATGAATGCGTTGGGTTAGTAGATGAAGGATGAACTTCAGAAGCTTTGTGAACTAGATCAACAAATTATGGCTAAGTTCGAAATAAGTGAAATTAATACTGAAGAAATAATGGCGCTTGTCGATAACAGAGAACAGTTATTGCAAAACGTGCTTCATTTATTGGATTCACACCCCGACGTTAAGCAAAGCTCGGAGTGGTATAACGCCATTACGAGAACAAGAAAATTGGTTGAATTGATGCAGACTGAGACTACACGAGTCGGCAAAGACTTGCAGAAGTACCGTCACGGTAACAAGTCAGTTCAACAGTATAAAAAGTTTTTATAGAAGAGGTTTACTATGCGCGGTTCTTTACA
>NZ_JAHGAH010001235.1:0-888 GCF_030248475.1 Vibrio sp. D173a | reverse complement strand
TCCAGACAATACAAAATTTATAAGAAAAACCTTATTGTCATTAATTTTAAAGTACACTTTCAACTCGTCACTGAGGAAAGAGTACACATCATTACTAATACTTACAACTTTTGGCGATTCTATTATCTTCTTTTTTCCATTATCTGTGAGAAACTTTAATACAGTTAATAAATCATTTTTATTTTTCGTCGATAATACATCCAAACCACTATTGAATTCTTCTGTTGAAAATAGTTTCACTTTTTTTCTCCTAGAATATTCATCAAGCTTTTTGTAAGTTTTTCACTTTGCTCGTAATCACCATCTTCAATTAACTTTTTAATCTCTTTGATACCAGCTTCCGATACTTCGCTTCTAACTATGCTTTTAAAATGTTCTTCACTAATAGGTTTAGCCTTTTCTCTTCTGTTCAATAATTTTAAGACTATGTAACAAACTAACATGCCAACGATAAACCCTGACACACCAATGGCATAGTTCGAATATTGATCACTACCTAACTTTAAAAGTAAAAAAAGTATAGACACTACCGCAGCAACGATTGAAATAACACTTGTAAAAGTGTTAACAATAGAATTAACTTTATTTTTTTTCATGTCATCAAATCCAGTTTACTGCCAATAGAAGTATAAACAATCCAAATAAATTTGGAATTGGTGTACCACATAGCTTGGTTAATTTTTGGTCTTCTTCCCAACCAAACTTCCGAACAATAGTCGACATAGCCCAAACACTGACAACCATTGCTAGTAATATCCACGGGATCGTTGCTATTTTCTCGACAACTTCGGGTGTCCTGTCTGAAACTGGTATGTTCCTCATTAGTTGAGCACTACCTGTAATATAAACAAGGATTCCCGTTACAGATAGATCAAAACCGACTGCAAG
>NZ_JAHGAH010001234.1:0-807 GCF_030248475.1 Vibrio sp. D173a | reverse complement strand
CGGATGAAGCTGTTTCTCAAGAGCTTGAGAACATGGGTTATGTTGAAGAGCCACGCACATACTACGTCGGTATGACAGCTGATTTCTAATGTGTAAGAAGCATTCTAACGCGTGAGAAACGTTCTAGTTTGTGAGAAGCAATAGAACAGTGAATAAACAAAAACGCAGGTCGAAATGGCCTGCGTTTTTTCGTTTTGTTGTTAAGATAGCTCTTGCTTAATGGGCGGGCTTTTTCACACAAGTGATAATAGCGTTACCAGATTGCTGATCCCAAGGCGTCAGTTTTTCATAGTCGTGTTCAAACAAGTGAACGTCAAAGTAAGGCTCAAGAATTTGAACGATCTCTGCAAACGTAAATGCAACCATTGGATGCTCGTCATGCCAAATTTGTGTTTCACCTTGCGTCGTTTTCTCGATACTCAACTTAAGTGCTTGTCGCTCACCATTGCCAGAATAGTACCAACCGGAGCGGAAGGTAAACGCATCTTGCTCTAAATTGCTGGTGTGTCGAACAAAAAGATTGTTATTGATCTTTTCCTTATCAACCACGTTGAAGCAGAAAATACCATCAGGCTTTAAAGCGGCATGGACGCTCTCAATACATGCTTTCAAGTTATCAATACCATCGTTGTAGTGGATGGAATAAAGAAAGCAGGTAATCAAGTCGACCGGTTCATCTACCTTAAAGAAGCTCATATTTTGTTGAGAAAACTGAGCTTCAGGGCAACGAGTCATCGCGATATCCAGCATAGGTTGGTTCAACTCCAATCCAGCACTGGTATAACCATAATCGATAAAGTTGCGAAC
>NZ_JAHGAH010001233.1:0-593 GCF_030248475.1 Vibrio sp. D173a | reverse complement strand
CACCCATGGACAAAAACGACCGTCAATGCGGCCGTTTCGGGGTTTCCAAGCTCTTGGCACACCATAGTGCCACTCGGAAGTGAATAAGATTTTTCAATCATCCGTTGTGATCAGTCTTTAATCTTAAATATCCAGATAAGATGTTAAATCACCAGATTACTCGACGTCTTGTACCACTCGGCCTTGTCTTGGCATCGTGTGGAAGCTACGACAATGTAGGCTGCGGCACGAGTAATAAGTCGGTGCGAAATCGTTCACAATCACACGCTCTGTGATTTGCCATAGGCGCTGATTATCAGCGTTCATCACTGGGAATGTATACGGGAACTCACCAATTTTGCCATCTTATGAGCCTGCCGATTGCCCCACAAATGTCACCAAACGACCTTCAGGGTTTACCGCTGCTAGAGATCGGCATATTCACCACTTCAACGCGTGATTTATCTTTGAGGTTAGTGACTTTAGCTATCACACCACCCAGACGGACATCCTTAGCATCAGGGAGTTGATTTACCCACTCTTGGTAATCGGTAATTACTGGTTCTGAAGAGGCTTCCAATTCGGTAGGTAAAGATGAACACCCAACCAATAAT
>NZ_JAHGAH010001232.1:0-578 GCF_030248475.1 Vibrio sp. D173a | reverse complement strand
ATCACGGTAATAAGTCGCAACGTCTTCTGCTTGTGTATCTAAAACACCCGACATCGCTAATACGCCGTCTTCTTTTACTAGACCCTTAATGATGCCTGAAAGTTCACGCAGTGGACCGGCAAGGATGTTAGCAACGACAACATCGGCAATCAGGCCTTCTGGCTGATCTTGAGGAAGGAACACTTCTAATTGGTCAGCAACGCCATTGCGCTCAGCATTGTCTTTTGATGCCAGTAGAGCTTGAGGATCAATGTCGATCCCGATAACTTTTGCTGCACCGAGTTTGATCGCTGCGATCGCTAGGATGCCAGAGCCTCAACCGAAGTCGATCACTGTCTTACCTGACAGATCTAGACCTTCTAACCACTCTAAACAAAGTGCTGTTGTTGGGTGAGTACCCGTACCAAACGCTAGACCTGGGTCAAGCATTACATTTACCGCGTCCGGCTCTGGGATATCTCGCCAGCTTGGGCAGATCCATAGGCGCTCACCGAACTTCATTGGGTGGAAGTTATCCACCCATTCACGTTCCCAGTCTTTGTCCTCGATTTGCTCAACTTTGTGAGCGAAATCCGCAG
>NZ_JAHGAH010001231.1:0-1015 GCF_030248475.1 Vibrio sp. D173a | reverse complement strand
AATCCACTCGCCTTTCTCATTCGCGTAACCAAAGCCATCAGAACCAATCACGGTACTTGATTGAACCAAACATGCTTCACCTAACACCACTTCATGGTAGATACTCACGTTGGCCCACAGCTTAGTGCCTGAGCCAATTTTCGCATTTTTACCGATGAAACAGCCGGCACCAATTACAACGTTATCACCAAGCTCAACACCAGATTCAATCACTGCATTTGCACCGATAGATACGTTAGCACCTAAAACCGCTGACTCAGCAATCACTGCAGAATCTGCGATAGCCGAAGCCGGTTCAGGAGTAGTATCAAGAGCTTGTGCCACTTTGGCAAACGCAACGTATGGGTCATTAACCACAATTACGTGAGTTGTACATAGTTCACGTTCACTCTCTTTTACCATCACAGCAGACGCTTTACATTCAGATAAGTGTTTACTGTATTTTGCATTTGAAAGGAATGTCATATCCCCCTCTTTTGCCTTGTCCATCGGAGCTACAGCCGAGACAACAACGCTGCCTTCACCATGTAACTCACCCCCGGTAATTTCTGCCAATTCGGCTAAAGTCAGATTCTTCACAAAGCTTATTTCAGTGATTTGATTACTTTCTCAGAGATATTGTATTCAGGTTTCGCGTATTGAAGCGTAGAGATGTCTACGATCATGTCGTAGTCCTTCTTTCTCAGCCACTTTTTCTACCGCTTCTTGAATCACTTTAAATAGCTTCTGCTTCTCTTGAGCTTCACGACGTTGGCTCGCTTTCTCTAAAGCTTGCGCTTTGATCTTGTACTTGCTGTCTAGTTGACCTACTTCAATACGTAGCTTTTCAACTTCTTCTGGACCAAGAAGCTCGCCATCACGCTTTAGCTTTTCAATCTTAGTTTGAGCCTCCGCTTGAATGCTCTGCAGTTCAGCCGCTTTATCTTTGAACTCTTCCTGCATTTTTTGAAGAACAACTTCACGCTGAGGTAGAGCTTGGAATACTTGTGCAGTGTTCACGTAGCCAATTTTCTGT
>NZ_JAHGAH010001230.1:0-1569 GCF_030248475.1 Vibrio sp. D173a | reverse complement strand
TTTCGACCATCAATATGTCGATGGGTGAAGGTATCGCTCAGCTACTATCGAGCCAGATTCTGTTTAGCAACTACCAGCAGCAACAGACCTTGTTAACGCAGGCTGAAATCAAACTACTGCATGCGCAAGTCAATCCACACTTCTTGTTTAATGCTCTGAATACCATCAGTGCAGTCACAAGGCGTGAACCAGATAAAGCGCGAGAGCTGATTCAGCATTTATCACACTTCTTTAGAAGCAACCTCAAACAGAACATCAACACCGTCAAAATGAAAGATGAGTTAGCGCACGTTAATGCCTACCTCACGATCGAGAAAGCGCGTTTTACCGATCGCTTGGAAATTGAATGGGATATTGATCCCCTACTTTATGAAGTTGAACTACCAAGTTTTACCCTTCAGCCTCTGGTTGAGAACGCCATCAAGCACGGGATATCTAATCTTCTCGAGGGAGGTAAAGTGAAGATCTACAGCGAACTCTATCAAGGCAACTACCGAATCACAGTGGAAGACAACGCAGGTAGCTACGAAAAGCCAAGTAGCGATCATGTAGGCTTAGGTATGGAGATCGTGGACAAACGTCTAACCAATTTCTTTGGACAAGACTCAGCTCTAAAAATAGAATCTCAGCCACAGCAATTTACGCGTATGAGCTTTATCATTCCAAAGGCGCTGTAACGCGTGATTCAACATAACAGCGTATACTGACACAGTAGATTGGAATTACGGTATTTGGATGTTAAAGGCATTAGTCATAGATGATGAGCTGTTCGCTCGCGAAGAGTTGATTGAGCTGCTCACTGAAACAGAAAAAGTGGATGTGATAGGTCAAGCGAGTAATGCCATCGAAGGGCTAAAGCAGATCAACCACCTCAAGCCAGACGTCGTTTATTTAGACATTCAAATGCTGCAGATCACCGGTATCGAGCTACTGAGTATGCTCGACCCTGAGAACATGCCTTACGTGGTGTTCGTTACCGCTTACGACCAATATGCTATTCAAGCCTTTGAAGACAACGCCTTCGATTACCTCCTCAAGCCAGTTGAACCTTGTAGGCTCAACAAAAGCGTTTCACGTTTATGTAAGTTGATTAAGCAGAGCCAACAGCCGCCTGAACAAGACATCAATGCTATTGCGCCATCGCACTTAGAGCAGATTCCGTGTATCGGTCACAACCGCATTGTGATCATGGCAAGCCAAACGGTCGAATGCGCATATTCTGACCTGAGTGGTGTTCACGTTCGCAGCGCCTCACAAACCGCCTCTTCTCAACTGACTCTACAAGTCCTGGAAGAGAAGACCGATCTGATCCGTTGTCATCGACAATATTTGATAAATATAAAAGCGATCCAAGAGATCAAGCTTCTGGAAAACGGTCTTGCGGAGATCATCACTCTAACTGGCTTTGAGGTACCTGTTAGTCGTCGCTACCTGAAGACTCTCAAAGAACAGCTTGGTATCCACTAACCTTTTCGTTCAATGTACTTCAACTCACTGACAACAAGATCAAAAAAGCCAACCGCAAAGGTTGGCTTTTTAGTTCAAAACTTTCATCAAACGCGATGATTA
>NZ_JAHGAH010000123.1:0-12068 GCF_030248475.1 Vibrio sp. D173a | reverse complement strand
TGTGATCAAGAGACAGGCATCAACGCAGGCTTTTTAGTCTCTGAATGTCAGAACGCAATTGGTAATGCTTAACGACGGCTCGCTTGCTTGCGCAGTTCGAAATCAAACTCATCTGGAAACAGCACCACGCCTTCTTCATTCTGGTTTGGGAAAACCACAACAGACAGCTCATCATCTTCTAGACCCGACGTCCAACGACTGTGCCATTTGTTCAAAGAGATAGCTTCTGGCTCACACTCTTCCCAGTCACCTGTCGCCCATTGCTGTGCAAACTCTTCGTTTGGCCACACTGGTACACAATCGTCGTCTTCTGTGTTTAACATCACGCAGCCGTGTTCGTCCTTCAGAATCCACACTTTGCGGTTTGCTACGATTTCCTTCACACAGTATTTCAAACGCTGCTCTTCGTTGTAGCGATTGATGGTGTCCATTTGCTCTTGGGTTAATGCTTCAGACATGTTCGTCTCCTATTCCCATAGAAAAATGCCCACCTATTGGCGGGCATTTACAGTATACGTCGGTAATAATGAAATTACACAAGCTCAGTTTGAAGCCAAGGCCAGCCTTGCTTCTTACGGCTTAGAGTGTTTTCCATCATTAGCATGCCGTCTTTCTCGTGCTTAACAAGCTTCTCAGCCCACTCACCTTTGTAAAGAAGACGAGTTTGAGCTGTAGTGATGTCTGTTAGCATAACAGCAGCGAATGCTAGGTTGTCGTTTGCACAACGCGCTTCTAGATCGGCTTCTAGTGCTTCGATCATGCCGTCAACTTGCTCTAGAGTTGCAAGTTCAACCTGACCTACTACTACGTCACGACCGTTGAATGGGTAACCTTTAAGGTCTTTTTCAACAAGTTCAGCCGCTGATAGACCTTCAATGTTTGTCTTAGCAATTAGAAGATCTTTAGTGAATGCGTCTACGTCTTGTACGTCTGCGATAGCCGCTAGCTCAGCAACAGCATCTTTGTCTTTTTGAGTACAAGTTGGAGAAGCAAAACCTACTGTGTCAGATAGGATAGCTGACATCATTAGCTTAGCGATTTGAGGCTTGATCTCGTGACCCTCAATCTTGAACATGTTGAATAGTACTGTGTTAGTACAACCAACAGGCCAGATCCATGCTTCCATTGGGTTCACTGTCATCACGTCACCTAGACGGTGGTGGTCAACGATACCCGCGATTTCAGCTTCAGCGATGTCGTCTGGTGCTTGCGCTAGATCTGAGTAGTCTACTAGCCAAACAGTTTCGCCAGCTACTGAAGTGCGTAGCTCAGGAACTTCTGCGCCAGCTACTTCAAGGATGTGCTGAGTTTCACGGTTAATTTCGCCCTGACGAATTGGCATTGCTTCAACACCACGCGCCTTTAGAAGTTCAGTTGCAACTAGTGCACTACAAATACTGTCACTGTCTGGGTTCTTATGACCTACAACTAGAATCATGTTTCTTCCTATTCAAGTCAATTTGATGGCTTCCTAACAGGGTGAATTGCATAACGAATTACACCGAGGAAGCGGGTTTGCTCACAAAGGCCCTTACTTTACCTGATTTAAGGGAGATTGACACGAAGAAAAGTTGTTACGGCCTATTGCGAATAATTCTCACTTTCATATAATGAGAATTATTACCATTTGCATTTAAGCTTACTATGAACGCAACCAAGATTTTTAATTCAGCACACCCGTTGCTGCAACCTGCTCAATTTCGCCTTGCTTATAAGCGACTTTTGCTACCCGTTGCGTTGCTCGCGCTATTAGCAAGTGAAGCGACAAGAGATGTCACCGTCGCCACGCTATCGGATTCGTTCTGGGCCGTTTCTTGTTATGTTGCTGCAACGCTCGCGATATACCACTACTTGTCGAACTTCATGTCGAAGACTAATCGATTAACCGCGCTTTACCACCGCTCTCGTAGCCATCAAGTGTTCTTTGCTGCATTGCTTGGTGCGCTTCCTGGTTGTGGTGGTGCAATTGTTGTAACAACACAATTTATCAGCGGGCGTGTTGGCTTTGGCGCTATCGTTGCCGTGCTGACCTCAACCATGGGCGATGCGGCTTTCTTGTTGCTTGCAGCCAAGCCTGCGACGGGTTTTAGTATCATCGCTTTGGGCATCGTGGTTGGTACGTTGTCTGGCTGGGTGGTGAACGCTTTCCATGCCGATGATTTTCTGCGCCCAAAGCAGAAAAAACAATCACCTCAAGCACAGTGCTGTAACAGCCACGGCGACACACATACCCCAATGGAGCAGCGCGCGATTAACTTGCAAGGTGCGTTTTGGAAATGGTTGCTTGTGCCTGTCACGATCGTTGCAGTACTTGGCTCATTTCAAGTCGATATTAACCAAATGCTTGGTTTGAAAGACAACACCATGGAGTGGTTAGGGGCGACGTTTGCGGTGATCAGTATGTTCCTGTGGGCAATGACCAAGGAACTTGGCGACTACCAGTCGACCGTATCGGAAGATGACAAAATCATCGACTCCCACCCAATTCAGAAAGCGGCGCAAGATACTAACTTTGTTAGTGCATGGGTAATTTTGGCTTTCCTCGCTTTCGAGCTTACCACATACTTCTCTGGTCTGGATTTAGGCTCTACGTTCTCTGGTTGGGGGATTTGGATGCCACTGATTGGCCTTGCAATTGGCCTGCTGCCGGGCTGTGGGCCACAAATTCTGGTTACCAGTCTGTATATCTCAGGCGCGGTACCATTATCGGCACAGTTATCAAATGCGATTTCAAATGATGGTGATGCCCTATTCCCTGCCATTGCTATGGCACCGAAAGCGGCGTTAGTTGCGACTGTCTACTCGGCCATCCCTGCGTTGATTGTCGGCTACGGGTACTTCTTCCTATTTGAATACTAATCGCCTGATACACATGTAAATGGACATAAAAAGAGCCTCAATCGAGGCTCTTTTTCTTTTTCAATCTAATCAGGCTATGCGGTCACGATAGCTTTAGCATTCAGACCTTTATCCAAACTGACCAGTAATAGCTGACAAGGCTCTTGGTTAAGCTTCTCTCCGGTCCAGTAATCATACCAATCTGTTGGCTGGTCTGCGGTAAGCGTAAACTCTGTCGCTTCATCATTGGTGTAATTAAACAAGCAATGCAGATCGTTTTTAGATGTTAGTGGTAGGAACGCATGGTTTAAACCTAGCGCGGTAAACTTAGCCGATTCTTGATTACGGCGTTGGCGCAGCATCAGTTTTGCCATCGTCTTGCTCGCAAATGGGGTGATTTCTGGTAGAGGGTCACCAGAAAGAAGTAGACCGCCACACGCTAGCAGCACGTTGCGATGGAATTGATAATCTTCACGCGAGGCTGCTTGGTTAGGTAATGAAGTGAATGTCGCGCAATCTGGGTCAATTTGCCATAACTTGCGATGCTGCCAACTGCGGAAGAAGGTCTCTTTTGCGATTTGTTCAAAGCGATGGCTATGGCGCTCTACATCATCAGAAACACGCATGGCATCAACGAGCCCCAAAGAAGGCCACATTGGTGCGTTACAACCTAACAGCCACGCATCTCCCGCCCCTTTAGCGATCGCTTCCATACCCATGCGGTAGGCTTCTACACCGGTTACGCCCGATTGACTGCGCTTACCTTTTAAAGTGCCCCAGTAGTTTGCGTCTAATTTGAATAACTCAACGCCCCACTCTTGACGCATGACGGACACAACGTGGGTTAGATGATCTTGCACTTCAGGATTTGAAGTATCGAGAATGTACCACGGTGTACAACGCCAACCGCCATAAGTGACATCTTCAGCTTTCAGGAGGTCTCCGTCCTCGTGACGCACAAACCAATCGGGATGCTTTTTGAAGATTTCTGATTCTGGCTGGGCAATGAATGGTGCCATCCAAATCGCTGGCTTTTTGCCTTTCGCGCAAATGTTGTGAATCAACTCTTTCACACCACCAGAGAACTTATCCGAAGGCGTTAGCCAATCGCCCATAAATGCTTGGTAGCCATCATCTAGCAGCACCCATTCGAGCTCGGCTAGGTTGTCTTGCATACATTCCACGTTTTCTAAAACGTTGTCTTCGGTCACATCCGCGTAGTAGGCATACCAAGAGCACCAACCAATCGGAGCGTCTTGTATTACTCCGTCACGCACAGGATGATGTTTTGCAATCATCTCACTGTATTGTTGGTAAAGCTCAGACAGAGATTGACCGCGTAATATGGCCACAGATTCCAGTGTGTTATGTTCCCAATCCGCTACTTGGGTATGTTCACCATCAATAGAAGCAGAAAGAACCCAATGCTCACCGTGCGTCTGAACCTCAAAATAGCCTGCAAAGCGATGACAAGACGTAAAGCCAAACAAGGTGTAACCTGCGGCATCTTCAACAGCTAAGTAGTTGTAGTAACGCTTAGGTGCACTCTCTGGGTAAATACGGTAGGAATTATTGTTATCTGGGCAGCGACCAATATCGATAGGTTGAGAAATGGTACCGCTGGTCTGCGCCAACATTTGGAAACCGTCGCCAAGCACCGTTGCACCTTGCTCATAGAGGAAAGGCATTTGAAACAAGACTTCACGATCGGTGAAGGTTTTATTGTGTATCCCGGCAAAAGAAAAATGGATTTGGTTGCCTACGACTTCAAATTGAAGATCGTTATCACTCACTGAAATCTCAGTGTGATTGGCCAATTGAATGGTCTGAGCCATAGAGAATCTACTCACTTAATTATTATTGTTTCATTAAGCGCATTATCCTCCCCTTCCCTCACCCAATTCGTTATCAACGTCACGAATCCGTTGCATCTCAATTTATTCAAACTGGTTATTGAGAGAACGCTCACTGAATTTTGGTCAAAAAAATACCAGCCCGAGGGCTGGTATTTCATTCATAGCTTAGTGCTCTAATTAAGCAACTTCGATCGGACCACCGAATGAAGTCACTGGTGGAACTTTACCAGTGAATTTCTCGAAGTCTACGATACATGTGTTCGCAGAAGTCGCTTGTGCTAGCTCAGAAGAACCGATGTCTTGAGTTAGTGTGTTAGGGTCACCGTAAGTACAAATTGCACCTACTTTCTCGTTTAGAGGACCGTACCACGCACCTTCTTCGATACGGATAACACCACGTGGGTAGCTGTCAGTAAGTACAGCACCAGCAAGAAGCTGACCACGGTCGTTAAATACACGTACCAAGTCACCGTCTTTAATGCCTTTTGCTTTTGCATCAACTGGGTTGATGTATACAGGCTCACGACCTTGAACAGCGTAAGTAGCACGGAAATCTTCAGATTCACACATCTGAGAGTGCAGACGCTTGTCCGGGTGGCAAGATTGTAGCCAGTACGGGTGTTTGTCAGAGCCAGGACCACCGTGCGAGCGTTCTGATTTCTCGAACCACATTGGGTGTTCTTGACAGTGTTCGTAACCGTAACGACCGATCTTACGAGAAGTGATCTCGATGAAGCCAGAAGGTGTGCCCAGTGGGTTGATTTCTGGATCTTGACGGAAGTCAGCGTGACGAACCCAAGGCTTACCTTGACCGAAGTCTAGTACGCTCTTCTCCCAGAACTCATCAAATTCTGGCATTTCGAACTTACCGTCGTTCGCTTTCTTACAATCGTTGTACAGGCTGCGGATCCATTCCATCTCGCTCATGCCACGAGTGTACTCGTCGCGACGACCAAAGCGTTGAGTCAGTTCACTCATGATTTGGAAGTCTGGCTTAGATTGGAACAATGGGTCCACTAGACGATGCATAGCAATCAGACCTTTGTTCGAGTAAGAACCGTATACGTCGATATCGTTACGTTCCCACTGAGTACATGCTGGAAGCACGATATCAGAGAAACGACACGTTGCCGTCCAAGCGAACTCAATCGTTACTACTGTTTGTAGTTTCTGGAACGCTTGCTTCATACGGTTACGATCTTGGTGGTGGTGCCATGGGTTACAACCCGAGATCACCATCATCTTGAAGTCTGGAAGCTTAACTTTACCGCCGTTGTAGTTGATCTGTTTACCTGGTTCTAGCAGACAGTCGATCCAACGAGCAACAGGGATAGTACGGCTGTAGCCGTTAAAGTCATTGTTGTCCCACTTCGGCTTCATACCTGTATCTAGGTTACGAGGGAAACCACCAGGGCCCGAGAAACCAGTTGAAGGAACACCGATACTTGAGTAGTGGTGACCGTAAGAGATACCACCGCCAGGTAGACCGATTTGGCCAACCATTGCTGCAACTACTGCTGCTGCCCAATATGGCTGCTCACCGTGCTCTTGACGTTGGATACACCAACCCATAAGGATCTGTGTACGACCGTTCACTAGCATGCGTGCGAATTCACGAATCTTGTCCGCTTTAACGCCACAGATAGGTGCAGCCCACTCAGGGGTCTTAACAACTTTATCTTTCGTTTCACCTTGAACGTACTTGATGAAATCTTCGAAACCTAGACAGTAAGTTTCAATGAACTTCTTGTCGTACAGGTCTTCGTTGTACAGTACGTGCGCAACAGCAAGCATGAATGCTACGTCTGTTAGCGGGTTAATGTATAGGTGATCGTTCTCTAGGTAACGTTGAGTCTTGTTCTTAACTGGGTCTACAGATAGAACGTTGATCTCACCTTTCGCTACTTTTTCCTTCAACTGCGCTAGGTAGTTGAAAGATTCGTGCGTTTCACAGTTCCAACCTACTTGTAGGTTTTTCACTGGGTCGTTTGCCCAAAGAATGATGTTGTCTGAATTCTCTAGGATTTCAGACCAAGACGTACCTTGTGCGTAAACTTCTGTTGAACCAAGTACGTAAGGCATGATGGTTTGACCTGCACCAGTAGAGTAGTCGCCTACTTTAGTGATGAAGTTACCGTGCATACCTACAGCACGTTGCATGTGTGCCGTACAGTTGTTGAACGCACCAGTTTGGTTCCAACCAGTTTGACCTGCGTGTAGAGCCCATGGACCGTATTCTTTCTGAACACGTTCTAGCTCACGGTAGAACAGGTCTAGAGCTTCATCCCAAGTTACACGGATGAAACGGTTATTACCGCGCGTCTCAGCGCTGTATTTGTGCTTCTTTAGCCAATCTAGACGAACCATTGGGTAACGAACACGTGATGGGCTGTAGATAATGCCCTTGATGCCCTTCAACATTTCTGTTGGGTTCTGGTCTAGTTCTAGCGGTTTGATCTCTTGAACTTTACCCGCGTAGATGTGGGCGCGGAACGCGCCCCAGTGTGAACCTGTTACTTTCCAAGTACCAGTAGACTCAGCTGCGTTTGCAGATGCTGAAGCCAATAAGCTTGGACCGATAACTGACGCTGCGCTTGTGGTTGCTACACCTTTAAGAAAACTTCTTCGTGTAATAGCCATTTATTTTTACTCCAATCCGACGCTTATTAGTGGTGACCTTCAGCATAATCTGAAGAGTGCTTCTGTAGGTACTTCAAGATCAGTGCTTCGCTGTCTGTATCTAGGTTAACGAACGCTAGCATACCGTCGAACATACCTGGCCATGTGTTCGCATCGAAGTGCGCTTCAGCTGGTTGTGTGTGACATACAGAACAGTTAGTTCTGTAAGCTTCTTTCGATTTTTCCCATACAGGGTTGATGTCGTTCAGCATAGATTCTTTCTTGATCCATACTTTCGCTGCTACTTTCTCCCAAGGAAGACCAGTTAGCTCATCAACTTTCTTCTCACCAGCCGTAACAATGTTCGCGTCTGTTGATGCTTCTTTCAGTAGAGATGCTACTGCGATGTTTTTACCGAAGTCTTCTTGAATTACACGACCGAAGCCTTTCGCTTTACGCCAGCCGTCGATTTCAATTTCAACGTAGTCGCCTTTGTCTTCAAGAACTTTTACAGTCGATGCTGGGTTTAGAAGACCTGCTTCTTCAGCACCTTTGTCATCGAAGTAGATTGGTAAGTGACGAACACTGACTAGTTGCTGACCTACACCGTAATCCGTGTTAGAGGTCATGCCTTCTAGGTCACCAACGATACCACCGATGCTATCCATACCAGCAGGTAGGTGGTGTGCTATACCTTTGTGGCAGTCCACACAGCTTTGATCTTTCTCAGCTGCTTGTTTCATTTGGATACGAGCGGTTGGAGACATTTGCTCGAAGTCCATTGAATCGTAGTTGTGACAGTTTTTACACTCTAGAGATTTGTTTGCAGAGAAACGATCCCATTCGTGTTTTGCAAGTTCGATACGACGCTCTTCGAAAACACCCGGTTCGTCGTAGTTGCCAAATACTTGTGCGAATACTTCTTTAGACGCTTGCATCTTACGAGCGATCTTATCTGTCCAGTTGTGTGGAACGTGACAGTCAGGACAAGTGGCACGAACACCAGAGTGGTTTTTCCAGTGAACCGTGTCTTGTAGTTCAACGTATACATTGTCACGCATTGTGTGACAACTAATACAGAATTCTTCTGTGTTGGTTGCTTCTAGGGCAGTGTTAAAGCCACCCCAGAAAATAACACCAGCGATGAAACCGCCCATAGTCAGCACGCCTAGGCTGATATGGACTGCCGGGCGCGTCATCGTACGCCACAGTTTAATGATTAATGATTTCATTATTTGCTCTCTTAAAATCTTTTCTAAAGTGTGGTTATGAGCTCAACGGCTTACATACCGTGCGCGCCTGGAGGACCAAAGAAGAACACTTGAAGTGCCCAAACAATAAATCCGTAGCCGCCTACGAAAGCCACACTCAGAATTGGGAAGAGAACAACTGCAATGAAGAGGAACGACTTCCACTCCAGTGAGCGTTTTTCACCACTCTCAATTTTGTTAACATCACTCATACATTTGCCTATTTTGTATCTAGTGTTATTGGAAAGCCCGCGTCAGCAAGCTTAAGACTTACAATCTCTATGGGAAAAAGTTTAGACCATACTAATAGTAAGGTTCAATCAAATCTGATGCTCCCCCCCTTGTTATCCAACACTTTTTTGAGCTCATCCAGAGATGTGTTTGATTGATATCCTTTGTGAAAAAATATTAATGCATGTGAAGAAATAAGTCTTTTGCAGACATGTTAAGAATACAACACAAGATTAACTTTGTTTACAATTTTCTGGATTTTTTCGTGCTACTAAATCGCTCTTTTTCCGACTAAAGACAAGCAGTTGTGATCGTCTTGTTAAGAAAACTTCACTAAATCATCGTGCTTTTCCAAACGTAAGATTGCAAAAAACAGACCTCGCTAATTCATAAACCAACCGCACTTCGTTAGAATCAAAACGTTTGTTTCCGGAGAAAGTTTATGAATCAAGTTGTGGATATTAATTGGTTTGAACTCGCCCTTTTTAGCTTGATTCTGCTCATTCCACTCACCATCAATAAACGATACAAACTTGGCATTGCCAAAGACACTGTCATTAGTGTTGTGCGTATGACCGTTCAATTGGTTCTTGTCGGTGTGTATTTGGAATACCTTTTTAAGCTGAATAGCTTGGCAGTAAATTTGTTGTGGCTAGCGATTATGATTGTGGTTGGGGCTAGCTCGATTGTGAGTAAAACCAATCTACCCAAAAAACCTCTCATGTGGCCTTTAATCGCAGGATTGTCTTGCAGCTTATTCCCTTTGCTTGCGGCGATTGCTTTTGGCCTCGTCAAGCCAGAGCCCTTTTACAACGCGCAGTATATGATCCCGTTAGCAGGTATGCTTCTGGGCAACAGCTTGAGCAGCAACATCGTTGCCTTGCAGAACTTATTCACTGCTTTTGAGCAAAGAAAATCTGAATATGAAGCCGCTATATCTTTAGGTGCATCACCCAAATACGCCTCCTTCCCTTTCCTTCAAGAAGCGCTTCGTAAATCTCTGGCGCCTATTCTCGCCTCCATGGCAACGACTGGCTTGGTGACGCTTCCCGGCATGATGACAGGCCAAATCTTAGGTGGCGCTAGCCCGATGGTGGCCATCAAGTACCAATTAATCATCATGCTAGCGATTTTTGTCATGCTCAGTGTGTCTGTGGCGATTACCTTAGAGATGACGCTGAGCTGTGTCCAAACAAAAGAAGGCCGCATAAAAGTGAAGTTTATCAACAAGGATAAGGCTTAAAGTTGGTCACTTCGCCATCACATAAGCGTCTCATTTTATGAATTTTTCTCGATCAAAAAAGATACTCACGATCTTTGAGACAGGTTATCCACAGAAAATGTGGATAAACCCCAAAAACCCATAAGCAACCAGAAACATAAGAGCAACTTTGAGACTTACCTCTCCTCATCAATCAAACGATCACAGATTGGTCATAGAAGCGTCATCGACTGGCTCTAAAGTGCAGTTAAACGACGAAAGGAGAATTCATCATGGATAGGTTAATCACGCGAGAAAAACTCGATGATTTAGTGTCAGAAGTACCTGTAGACTGGCTAACACAAGAGCCTGTAGAAATGACATCTCACTGGATCCCAAATGAATTTGGTATCAACGAAGAGCTCGTCTAGCGCAACAGCTAAAACATTCAGATAAAAGAAAGGCAAGCCACGTAGCTTGCCTTTTTTGAAAATTATTTCAGATGCTTATCTTCATCACGCAGGTAAATCATCCAGTACCACATGCCAACGAAGACACCACCACCGATAATATTACCGATCGTCACGGGGATCAGGTTGTTGGTCAAGAAACCGATCATGTTCAGATCCGCGTAGTCTGCAATGTTGGCACCTGTCATTTGCCAGAATGACTCTGGAGCAAAGTATTTAATACCAATCGCCATTGGTACTTGGAACATGTTCGCAATACAGTGCTCAAAACCTGCAGAAACGAACATCGCTACTGGCAAGATCATTACTGCGATTTTATCTGTCAGGGTGCGACCGCTGAACGTCATCCAAACTGCGATACATACTAAAACGTTACACATGATGCCTAGCGCGACGGCTTGGAAGAAACCGTGATGCAGCTTATGTTGCGAAATTGCCATCGCATTCAAGCCCACTTGTCCACCGTCGAACATGTATTGCTTAGTAATAAGCATACAAACAACAAGTAGAACCGCACCAACCAAGTTACCGAAGTATACAACCAGCCAGTTCTTCATTAAGGCTTTCCATGAAATCTTGCCACTTGCACGTGCCACCAGCGTAAGAACCGAACTGGTAAACAGCTCACCGCCAGTAACAACCACCAAGATCAAGCCAAGGCTGAATGCCAAACCACCAATAAGGCGTGTAATGCCCCAAGGGAGATCACCAGCACCAGTGGTTACGGTTGTGTAGAAAATAAAAGCAATACCAATGTGAATACCTGCAGAAATCGCCAACAGGAAAGATTTCATCGGAGCTTTAGTTGCTTTGCCAACACCTACTTCGGCGGCACGTTCAGCAGCCTGAGGTGGTAATAGTGAGTCAAACTGATTGAAGTTCATGGAAGTGTAACATTTAGAAACAATTAACGAGGCGCGGATAATCGCTCCATTTCCAGACTTTTTCAAGGGCTATTTTTCATGTTTACCAAATTTGTTGTTGCTGAGAGAGTCATCGATAAAATTCAACAATGAGTTATTGTCCTAACCATTATTAATATTTGGTTCAAATGTTTACTGTAGAATAAAATTTCCGCGTTATATCAGGCCTATAGCGCTACACTTAACATTTCTAAGGCTTTTCTATTGCTCAACCTTAGTTTTCAGACTAGCTTGTTTAAAAAAGTACGAAGGAATTACCTATGAAATATTCAGCTGACCATATCGCCGAACTGAACCTACTTCTTCAATTCGATTTAAGCAGCGCAGCTACTGGCATCAAAGTCCACAAAGAAGCTTCTGAAGAAATGCAGGCAGCCGTTGCGCGTCTGTACGAAAAACAACTATGCACACAGCCAGATGGCGGTTACCTAACTGACGAAGGGATCGAAGTTGCAGAACGCGCGGATAAGATCCTTCGAGTGCTTTCTGCGGAATAATGATATTTAGACAAACCAATATCTAAATTTAAAAAGCCACCGCAATGGCTGTCTCTTGATCACAAGTCTAGTGATCAAGAGACATTGCGAGTTCGTAGCCCTCAAGGATGGTTTGTAGTTTAAACCATCCTTCCCAAAGCACCTTTATTGAAGCTCTACCCGTCCTTTTGGTATCTTTCCAAC
>NZ_JAHGAH010001229.1:0-690 GCF_030248475.1 Vibrio sp. D173a | reverse complement strand
GTGTAGTTTCGTTGTCGTTTGCATATTGCTTGGCTAATGCAGCACCTAGGCCACTGCTCGCTCCAGTAATCAGTATCATATTGGTAACAAAAATATAGATAAAAGGACTTTCGATACTAAGTTGTCTTTAAGAAGGGGTCTGAGATCTATCGCTAATGTTGGAGATTCAATTTAAGGGAATGGTAAGCAAAGGTGTGCGCTGATGTCTCCTTCTAAATACGTAAAGAGAAAGCCACCTCAATGGTGGCTTTCTCTTTTGTTAGGCTTGCAGCGTTATTTGATTACGCTACTTCTGCCACTTTTTTAGCGACTGGCGCTGGGTTGCGAATTAGGTGGTCAAATGCACCTAGGCTCGCTTTTGCACCTTCGCCCATCGCGATGATGATCTGCTTGTAAGGTACGGTTGTTACGTCACCTGCTGCAAATACACCCTTCATAGAAGTTGCGCCGTGTGCGTCAATCTCGATTTCACCGCGTGGTGATAGTTCAACCTTAGTGCCTTTCAACCATTCGCTGTTTGGCATTAGGCCGATTTGAACAAAGATACCCGCTAGGTCGATGCGCTTGATCTCATCAGTGTTGCGGTCTTTGTACTCAAGACCTGTTACTCGGTTGCCATCGCCAAGCACTTGTGTTGTTTGTGCCATCTTGATGATTTCGATGTTTGGCGTTGCGTTCGCTTTGTCGATA
>NZ_JAHGAH010001228.1:0-723 GCF_030248475.1 Vibrio sp. D173a | reverse complement strand
ACTCGGCAAGTGGGTTGGCAATCGCATCAAAAACGGACTGCCTAGAGAGCTCGTTCGAGATAAGAATCTATTCTAACACTCCGTCTTGAATCCAATAAAAAGCCCGTTAATACGATAATCAATATGTCGTGTTAACGGGCTTTTTGGTTTCCGAGTACGCCGAATCTGATAACTCATATGGACAAAACCAAAATGCATCAAGTTGCATTAATATTAAAACTATAAATAAATATCTATGCTTTTAAAGGAAATAAATCGCTATTTGGTAAAACTCGACTAAACTTGACCTATCAGACAGATAAATAGCGCTGTAAGCGTAGGCTCCTAGGAGCCCTTTCCCCTAAGCCCTGACAGGAACGTTTGGGCTTTTTTTTTATTTTATATGGTCCAAAAAAAGGAGCATAAATATCTGCTCCTTCTGATTCGATACGACTTAATTAGTCCACTGACTTCAGTACTATTTAACTAAAGTAATGCCTTCTTTATCAATCGTGACCTGCTTTGTAGAGACCACCGATTGTTTTCTTAAAGGTGCCTTTACTCGTGCGGAATGCAGAGAAGATAGCATCAGGCGATGACTTATCGTTCAGGGGTAAGAAGCCGCCTTTTTTCTCAAGAAGATCGAGAACCTTAACGCTCAGGTCATCCATTTTAGCCACACCCACTTTCTGCAATGACAGATCAATCTTACCGTCTTCTTCGCGGATGTTCTTAATGTAGCCT
>NZ_JAHGAH010001227.1:0-893 GCF_030248475.1 Vibrio sp. D173a | reverse complement strand
CATACCTATCGAAAACTGGCTCGTCTTAAATGAATGCGCCCTACGTATAAATATAGAAAGGATATTAACATGAAAAACGCTCTAAGCGCTGTAGCTCTAGGTACAATAGTTGCTCTGGGTTCTTTCGGTGCAAACGCTGCTATCGAAGAAGGTCAACTAACTATCTGGGTAGGTGGTGATAAAGCTTACGAAGGCATGGCAGAAGTAGGTAAACGCTTTGAAGAAGATACTGGCGTAAAAGTAACCGTTGCTTTCCCAGACAAACTAGAAGAGAAGTTCTCTCAAGTTGCTGCGGCTGGTGATGGTCCAGACATGATCTTCTACGCACACGACCGTTTTGGTGGTTTTGCAGAAGCGGGTCTTCTAGTGGATATCAAACCTTCTAAAGAAACTAAAGAAGGTATCGTAGATTTCGCATGGGACGCAGTGTCTTACGAAGGTAAAACAATTGCATACCCTGTAGCCGTTGAGTCAGTTTCTCTAATTTACAACAAAGCACTTATCGAAACGCCGCCTAAGTCTTGGGAAGAAATTCCAGCACTTAACGCTGAGCTACCAAAAGACGGTAAGAAAGCGATCATGTGGCCTCTACGTGGTGGCGCATACTTCACATGGCCTCTACTTGCAGCAGACGGCGGTTACGCATTCAAGCAAGGTGCTGAAGGCTACGACATTAAAGACGCTGGTGTAGCGACTGACGGTGTTCAGAAGTCTCTAGGTTTCATCGAGAAGATGGTACAAGACAAAGTGATCTCTGCAGACATGGACTACTCTGTTGCAGAATCTGAGTTCGTTGCAGGTAACGTTGCAATGACAATCAACGGCCCTTGGGGCTGGGCAAACATCGAGAAATCTGGCGTAGATTACGGTGTTGCGACTCTACCTAAGTTCAA
>NZ_JAHGAH010001226.1:0-698 GCF_030248475.1 Vibrio sp. D173a | reverse complement strand
CAGCGGCTAAGAACCTCTTCTTAGCCGCTGTATAATTATGCTTGTTTCACTAGCACTGCGTAGTAGAAACCATCCATATCTTCTTCGCCAGGTAATATTTGACGACCTGGTTGTTCGATATCGGAGCCAATCAATGTTGCGTCCGCAGTACGCTCAAGGAACGCTTTCACTTGGAGTACGTTCTCTTGTGGTGTGATAGAACAGGTCGCATACACCATAGTGCCACCTGCTTTCAGTTGTCCCCACATCGCATCCATGATTTCGCTTTGTAGTTCTGCCAGCGCATCAATATCTGAAGCACGGCGCAGCCACTTGATGTCTGGGTGACGACGAATTACGCCTGTTGCCGAACAAGGGGCATCAAGCGGGATACGGTCAAACTGTTCGCCGCTCCACCACTCTTGTGGGTAACGAGCATCACCACAAATAACATCCGCACGCAGTTGTAGACGCTCTAGGTTGTCGTAGACGCGGTCTAGACGTTTAGGATCCGCATCGATCGCAACCACTTCTGTGTCGTTGGTATGCTCAAGGATGTGTGCTGTTTTACCACCCGGTGCAGCGCAGCAATCCAGAATTAGCTCGCCGTTTTTTGGTGTTAGGTAGTCAACTGACAGCTGCGCAGCGGCATCTTGTACTGAAACCCAGCCTTTATCGAAGCCTGGAAGCAGAGTGACATCGCACGGCGCAGATAATTT
>NZ_JAHGAH010001225.1:0-877 GCF_030248475.1 Vibrio sp. D173a | reverse complement strand
GTATCTATAAACAGTATAATCATTTATTCACCGAGAAAAAAGTGATCATTGATAAAGTCATCTTTCGCTTAGTGACTTGTTAACACTTCTGATAGTATGGTTAAAAGTATTTACTCGATAAGTAAGGATCGCTTTTGACTGAAAAAATACTGGTCGTTGAAGATAGCCGAGCCTTTAGAAACTACCTTTTCCAACAACTGACCAACAGTGGTTATGCAGTGCCGCTCGCCGAATCAGTGCAACAGGCAAATGAAATTCTCGAACAAGAAACGGACTTTCTGTGTGCGATATTGGACTACTGCCTGCCAGATGGCCAAGACGGTGAAATCATTGACTTAGTGCTTGGTTATAAGCAAAAAATCATCGTACTCACTGGCATGTTCAGTGACGCCTTGCGTGAGCAAGTACTCGTAAAAGGGGTGATAGATTACATCCTAAAAGACAGCATGGCTTCAGTCAGCTATCTGCTTCCTCTCGTTCAACGCATCACCAACAACAAAAAGCATAAAGCGCTAGTTGTCGATGACTCTTCTGTAGTACGTCGTTATATCGTTCAGTTGTTAGAACACCAATACATACAGACGGTGCAGGCGGTAGATGGTGAGCAAGGGTTAGCACTGCTACGCAATGATCCAGATATTACCTTTATCGTCACCGATCATGACATGCCAAACAAAGATGGTATCTCAATGATTCGTGAAATACGTCAGCACTACACACGTAACGAGCTGGCTATCTTGGGGTTATCAGCCAGTGACGATCGCACCCTAACGGCACAGTTTCTTAAAGCAGGCGCGAACGACTTTCTGTATAAGCCTTTCAATCAAGAAGAGTTTTTCTGTCGTATTCACCAACTGCTGGATATGAAAGAAGCCGC
>NZ_JAHGAH010001224.1:0-823 GCF_030248475.1 Vibrio sp. D173a | reverse complement strand
GATTCCGGTAAGTTCCCGTGGGCACAACATAAAGATCGCTTCCCTGTCTTTAATCAGCCAGAGCCGTCTTACCACGGAGTGGTGTACACAGAAGCGTTTGGTGAAGCTGCCTTTATTGGCCGAGCACGTACTGTGCCTCTGCGAAACACGGGGGCAGCACTGTCACCAATGAACTCATTTATGCTGATGCAAGGGCTTGAGACATTATCACTGCGTATGGAGCGCCACACCGAGAACGCCCTCAAGGTCGCTGAATATCTTAAGAATCATGAGAAAGTGAGCTGGGTTATTTATGCCGGGCTTCCTGATTCCGAATTCTACCCGCTCGCAGAAAAGTACATGCAGGGTAAGCCTTCGGCTATCTTGTCTTTCGGCCTCAAAGACGGTTATGAAGCCGGGGTACGTTTCTACGACGCGCTACAAATCTTTAAGCGCTTTCCTGAGATGATTCGTCTATCTGTTGGTATTGAGCATATCGACGATATTCTTGCCGATCTAGAGCAGGCTCTAAACGCCTAACACCCACAAGCAATTAACGATTTAAGACCAGCTTAATCATGGACTGGTCTTTTCGTTATCTTGTTGGCGATGACAAAACCATTACGTGATTAGCACATCAATTAAACAATAACGATATCTCCCCTTTTCCGAACCACTTATCAGTATTTCTTTCTGCACCATTTTAATATCCAATCCTTTATCTCTATCTAACGAGCTCCGAATCAAACGAAATCACTAACGCCTACTATCGGTATCACGCTGCATAGGATTGACCTGATTAACAGAACTCAGGAATCTAAGTGGGATAAATAATAACGACACC
>NZ_JAHGAH010001223.1:0-1005 GCF_030248475.1 Vibrio sp. D173a | reverse complement strand
CTATAGCCTGTAACGGTCGTCAATCACAGTGACAGGTTCGAACGTTTCGCCCTCTTTGTAAGCCAACTGAGTTTGTTGTTTTAATTCGGTATCAATCCAGAAATTACTGGTGCCTAGAATGTTGAACATCGCACCGGTTTTCTTCGTCATTGGGTTATTCGGATACTTAACCCAACGCCAATGTGCATCGCGTGTATAAGGCACCATGTAGCCTGGTACAATCACGTAAGCATTTGAGATTGCTTTTTGAATCTCTTTAGAAAGTTGGTGTTTTTTGTCAGCATCAAATTCAGATTTGAATGCTTCAATCTTGCGGTCCAACTCTGGCGAACTGTAGTTAGTGTGATTGTTGGTCTGTCCTCGGTTTGCATTACTCGAGTGAAAATACTCTTTGTATGCCGGAAGCTCACCACCACCCATATTCAGAAATGCAAGTTGATGCTTTTTCTCTAGGATGTATTTAAATGCCGCTGAGCCATCTACAAGGTTCAGGTTAAGCTCTAAACCCGCTAGCTTGGCTTGCTCTTTGAGATACGCAATACGAGGAGTCCAGATGTTGTAACCATAAGTAATCTTAAAGCTGAGGCGGTCACCGTTTTTGTTCACTCGAATACCATCAGGGCCAATGTTGGTAAAAGCGGCCGCCTCGAAATAACTGACAGCCAGTTCTGGTTCAAACGCAGGCGCTTTAGCATCTGGAAGATCGTAATCACCGTGCCCGAAACCCATAGCATGAGGCTTACGTGAGTAGTCCCCGCGCAGTACATTCTTTATCATGCCGTCGAAGTCAGTCGCAAAGGTGACCCCTTTACGGACGTTAATGTCATTCAGCAATGGCATTGACGTATTCATACACAACCCACCCGCACCTTGTGGTGTCTGGTTAAAGCCCCAAAACTTCTGAATGTAGCCTTTGGTAAAGGGTTCTGAGTCCGTCTTCTCATGCCACATCTGAGGCTGCACCATAGCGAAAGTATCAAGCTTCCCTTTTCCGAAATGCTTACG
>NZ_JAHGAH010001222.1:0-664 GCF_030248475.1 Vibrio sp. D173a | reverse complement strand
TTGGTTGGTCAAATGACCGAAAGTGTGTGCTCAAAAGTTGAGTAAAATCTAACACAAGATTCAAAAAACGCACGCCGACGCCAATTTAGTGATGAAAATCACATACAAAATACAACTACGAGTTAGTCACGATGACTTTGATCACAAAAATAGGGTGAATCTAAATTACAAGCGCAAATAGATGAGATTAATTATCATTTACACACGATCTAGATCACATTTTAATTTCAAACCCTCAAAAATAAATAGTGATTTAGATCACACTTATTAAAACATAGCACCATAAACCATAACCCACCGAATAAAAATACAGCATACCAAGTTCAATTTATATGCACCCATATGTATCAAAACCCTCATTATGTAATTTAATTACAATTTTGATCGTGTAGCTTATTGGTATTTCAAAAGAGCATAGAGCAGATAAATGTCGTTGCGACACTCTGTCTATGATTAAGTTAGTGATATAAATAGAACTCACGTGATTACTGTCAGCCACAGCCCAAAAAAGAAACACTTATATGCCATCAGATAAACTATCTACATCAGCGCTCGCCAAGCAGAGAGAGAGCGAACCCAAAGCCCTTTTCAATCAATTGAAGAGCGCAGGCTATATTGTCCTTAATCAGGATAAATGGGTGTTAACTGCACGCGGTGAGTCTTT
>NZ_JAHGAH010001221.1:0-662 GCF_030248475.1 Vibrio sp. D173a | reverse complement strand
TCGCGCACCCTGTTTTGACTGAGTATAAATTGATGGAATGTCGTCTATGTTGTGGTGCCTGCTGTATTGCACCAAGTATTACATCTGCTATTCCTGGTATGCCGAATGGCAAGCCTGCTGGCGTTCGCTGTATTCAGCTTAGCGAACAGAACCTTTGTAAGCTGTTTGGTCAACCCGAGCGACCAAAAGTATGCCATCAATTTAAGGCTTGCCCAATTATCTGTGGCAAAACCGACCAAGAAGCGCTCGATAATATCACTGAGCTTGAAGCTATCACTTAAGCCAGATCCAACCATTGCCGCTTCTCTCATCTAGCGGCAAACGAATCCAATACTCCCTGATAATTCACACTTTTCTCTATTCTCAACTATCTTCTTGATACCAGTATTGGTTAATAAGGATCGTTATGAATAAATATCTCGCAGAAATGTTTGGTACATTTTGGCTTGTCTTAGGGGGCTGTGGTAGTGCGGTTTTAGCCGCTGCTTTTCCTGATGTGGGGATAGGCTTACTCGGTGTTTCCCTCGCTTTCGGTTTAACCGTCTTAACCATGGCTTTTGCCATCGGTCATATCTCTGGCTGTCATTTAAATCCGGCTGTAACGATTGGCTTGTGGAGCGGTGGTCGCTTTGATGCCAAAGACGTCATCCCTTACATCATCG
>NZ_JAHGAH010001220.1:0-589 GCF_030248475.1 Vibrio sp. D173a | reverse complement strand
TGAACATCATCGCGGCAGAGAACATGGTTCGTGGTACTAGCCAACTTAAGGCGGCTGTGCTTGAGCATCTATCTGATGAGATGAAGGCGTTCACTGAAGAGAACATCGGTTTCGTTGATTCAGCGGTAGACCGTATCGTTCCACCGGCAGAAGCGGGTGAGACAGATCCTCTGGCGGTAACGGTTGAAACATTCAGCGAGTGGATTGTAGACGAGACTCAATTCAAAGGTGAGATTCCAAACATCCCAGGTATGGAATGCACAGATAACCTAATGGCATTTGTTGAGCGTAAGCTATTCACACTGAACACGGGTCACCTAGTAACAGCTTACCTTGGTGTATTGGCTGGTCTTGAGACAATCAAAGACTCTATCGAGAACGATGAAATCCGTGCGCAAGTAACGGCGACGATGGAAGAAAGTGGTGCCGTTCTAATCAAACGCTACGGCTTTGCTCCAGAAGCTCACGCAGCTTACATCCAGAAGATTCTGGGTCGTTTTGCAAACCCATACCTACGTGATGAAGTGGACCGTGTTGGCCGTCAACCAATCCGTAAACTGAGCCCACAAGATCGTCTAGTCAAACCATT
>NZ_JAHGAH010000122.1:0-27565 GCF_030248475.1 Vibrio sp. D173a | reverse complement strand
TTTTGCCTTCAGCTTTTAGAAAAAGCTGAAAGTAAAAGCAAGAATTTGCTTGGCGACCATAGCGATTTGGACCCACCTGATTTCCATTCCGAACTCAGAAGTGAAACGAATTAGCGCCGATGGTAGTGTGGGGCTTCCCCATGTGAGAGTAGGACATCGCCAGGCTTTAAATTTAGACTTTAGGTCTAACCAGTGCGGAGCGGTAGTTCAGTTGGTTAGAATACCGGCCTGTCACGCCGGGGGTCGCGGGTTCGAGTCCCGTCCGCTCCGCCACTTATTCAGACAAAGCCCTAGCAGAAATGCTAGGGCTTTTTCGTATCTGACAATTCAAATTCACCTATTGGTGTATGAACTCCGCTCGTGTGCGAGTCCAATTGCGTGCAAGCCCAGCCGCTCTGCCACTTATTTAGAAAGCCTTGCTAGAAATAGCAAGGCTTTCGTCGTTTCTAGAGCCTTCAATTTCCTACTCGCTCTAGCCTTATTTACCATTAAGCTCCCTTCTTCTTAAACCGACCTATTTTACTTTTTTGCTATATGTATGTGGGTGCTTACTATCTTGTTAGTGATCATTAAATATAGGTCTTCATTTGTAATCTCTGAATCTAAGCATTATGACTGCACATCTTTAAAAGATAACTGAGAATCATTATTAATATTTAGTTACACTCACATCAATTGGAATAATGGGTGACTAAATACATGGATATATCTCGTCGACGCTTGCTTCAATCTTCCTTAGCGATCTCTGCGCTTACCGTTCTGCCTGCATGTTCTCTATATAGGGGCACTAACAAACAAGGTCAGCATATATACGACATCACTGCAGAGCCTTCTATTGCTGAATTAGTACCAGGATTTAATACGGATGTACTCGCGTTTAATGGATCGATTCCAGCTCCTACGATTCGTTGTCGCCAAGGCGAGAAAGTTATTATCCGATTTACCAACAAGCTTTCAGAGCCAACTACAATCCACTGGCATGGCTTGCGAATCCCTATTGAAATGGACGGTGTCCCTTTCTTGAGCCAGCCGCCTATCATGCCGGGTGAAACATTCGTTTATGAATTTACACCGCCAGATGCGGGTACGTTTTGGTATCACCCACATATGAATAGCGTTAAGCAGCTTGGTATGGGGTTAGTTGGTCTAATTATCGTTGAAGAGGCTGAGCCTGTTCAGTTTAATGAAGAGCATGAAGTCGTTCTCAAGCATTGGCATTTAGACAAACAAGGTCAGTGGAAGAATCTAATGGTGCCGCGCTTGAGTGCACGCATGGGAACGCCAGGAGAGTGGAGTAGCGTCAATGGTGTTCATGAACCTGTTTATGCGTTGAAGCAGAATGCAACAACGCGACTAAGAATTGCTAATGTCGATAACACCATTACTTACCCGATCGCTATAGAAGGAGCAGAGGCTTGGGTTATTGCTATTGATGGGAATCCTGTTAAAACGCCTTATAAGCTCACTCAACACAAAATTGGTCCGGGAATGAGGTTAGATGTCGGATTGATTGCTCCAAGGGCAGGAGAGCGTGTTTATGTGCGTCAAATGAGAGGGCGCTTCCCATTCCCTTTGTGTGAGTTCGAAGTTGTTGAGTCTGACCTGCCGACCAATCAGAAACTGCCTTTATTGCCTCTTAACCCTGTGCCTGATCTTGATTTGGAAAATGCTGATCAAATTGATTATGTGTTTGAATGGGAGGGGGCAGTCACTCCTGCCGATAAATCGGGCAAAGCGATACCTAAGTTTTGGCTAATGAATAAACGAGCTTGGGAGGGAATGAGCAAAGATAATATTCCTGCGCCGCTTTCAACATTGGAGGTGGGAAAAACCTATATCTTCAACCTTAAGAACGTCACCCAATATCATCATCCTATTCATCTTCATGGACATACATTTACCGTTCTTGAATTAGATGGCAAAAAACTCGATGAGCCGTTTCATACCGATACGGTCTTACTTGGAAAAAATGGCAGTGCGAAAGCGGCATTTGTTGCAGATAACCCAGGGCGTTGGATGTACCATTGTCATGTGATCGAACACATGAAGACGGGGTTGATGGGTTATATTGAAGTAAAGTGACTCCTGTAACTTTTTAAATCTTGATAAGTTTTAAGCGCTATACTTTGCTGAATTCTAAGATTGTATAATCACTATTACCGTAAATTTGATTACAATGTCGCCATTAACTTTTCTGGGGGAATTATGGGGCAACTATCCGTTTTGGGTTTTATTGCATTGGGTGGCGCATTTGGTGCATGTTCTCGTTACTTAATTTCTGAACTTTGTGTGATGCTACTTGGTCGTGGTTTTCCATACGGTACATTAACGGTTAACGTTGTTGGCTCATTTATTATGGGTCTACTAATTGCTGCGTTTGAAACTGAGTTAATGGTCACTGACCCATGGCGTCAAATTATCGGGCTTGGCTTTTTGGGCGCATTAACTACGTTCTCGACTTTCTCAATGGATAACGTGTTGCTTATGCAGCAGGGAGCTTTCTTTAAGATGGGATTGAACGTATTGCTGAATGTCGTGTTAAGCATTTCGGCTGCGTGGATTGGTTTCCAATTATTGATGCGTAGCTAGCAAAAACACTCAAATCTTCATCAGGTCGGCTTGGTTTAACCAAGCCGTTTTTATATACTGATTTCACTTGTCGGAGTGCCATAAGGCTGAGACCGTTAATTCGGGATCCGTTGAACCTGATCAGATTAGAATCTGCGAAGGGAACAAGAGAAGATATCTACACCAGAGTTCTATCTGGTTGACCTATCAAATAGTCGAATGTTGTTATAGACGAAGAGCACTCGCTCGACTTGTCTTTAATTCGATTCCTCTTGTCGCATCTATCCGCCAAGCATTTTTATCCCAATACTTTTTATCTAAGCATAACAAAGCAAGGAAAAATGCTATGTCGAGTCGCAAGCAAGCGAGACTGGAAGCAAAACAGTTCATTGATACACTCTCGGTACAACCGTACCCTAATTCAAGCAAAGTCTACGTAGAGGGTTCACGTCCTGATATTCGTGTGCCAATGCGTGAAATATCACTCGCTGATAGCCTTATTGGAGGCACAAAAGAAGCGCCTATTTTCGAGCCTAATGAGCCAGTACGCGTTTACGATACCTCGGGTGTATACACAGATCCAGAACACACCATTGACCTCTACAACGGCTTACCTAAGCTGAGAGAAGGGTGGATTGAAGAGCGCTCCGATACTGAGCTAATTGATGAAGTAAGCTCGGTGTACACCAAAGAGCGCTTAGAAGACGAAACGCTAGACGATCTTCGTTACGGAAATCTACCACGTATTCGACGTGCCAAAGATGGGCAATGCGTGACTCAATTGCACTATGCTCGCCAAGGTATAATCACCCCAGAAATGGAATACATCGCTCTACGTGAAAATATGGGGCGTGCTCAATACCGTGATGAAGTGCTGAATCAACAACATCCGGGTCAAAGCTTCGGAGCGAATCTTCCAAAAGACATTACCGCCGAGTTTGTGCGTAAAGAAGTCGCCGAAGGTCGAGCGATTATCCCTTCCAATATCAACCACCCAGAATCCGAACCAATGATCATTGGCCGTAACTTTTTGGTCAAAGTGAACGCCAACATCGGTAACTCATCGGTCACTTCTTCGATTGAAGAAGAAGTAGAGAAGTTAGTATGGGCAACGCGCTGGGGTGGAGATACCGTTATGGATCTCTCTACTGGACGTAATATTCACGAAACTCGCGAGTGGATTCTACGTAACAGCCCAGTTCCGATCGGTACCGTACCAATGTATCAAGCGCTTGAGAAAGTGAATGGTGTGGCGGAAAACCTTAACTGGGAAGTGATGCGCGATACTCTGATCGAGCAAGCAGAGCAGGGCGTTGACTACTTCACTATCCATGCCGGTTTACTACTTCGTTATGTGCCAATGACTGCAAAACGTGTTACTGGTATCGTCTCTCGTGGTGGCTCTATCATCGCGAAATGGTGTTTAGCACATCACCAAGAAAGCTTCTTATATACTCACTTCCGAGAGATCTGTGAAATCTGTGCTAAGTATGATGTGGCACTTTCTCTCGGTGATGGTCTTCGTCCTGGTTCGGTTGCCGATGCTAACGACGAAGCGCAATTTGCAGAGCTCAAAACCTTAGGTGAGTTGACCAAAATAGCGTGGGAATACGACGTACAGGTGATTATCGAAGGTCCTGGTCATGTTCCAATGCATATGATCAAAGAGAACATGGAAGAGCAGTTAGAGCACTGCCATGAAGCTCCTTTCTACACCCTTGGTCCACTGACGACAGACGTCGCTCCTGGTTATGACCATATTACGTCAGGCATTGGCGCTGCCATGATTGGTTGGTATGGCTGTGCGATGCTTTGCTACGTAACTCCTAAAGAGCATCTTGGCTTACCAAACAAAGAAGATGTAAAGGTAGGTATGATCACTTACAAGCTTGCTGCGCACGCCGCTGATTTGGCGAAAGGACACCCTGGTGCACAAGTTCGTGATAACGCGCTTTCTAAGGCTCGCTTCGAGTTCCGCTGGGAAGACCAATTTAACTTGTCGCTCGACCCCGATACCGCTCGTGCCTTCCATGATGAAACCTTGCCTCAAGAGTCTGGAAAAGTTGCTCACTTCTGTTCGATGTGCGGACCAAAGTTCTGCTCCATGAAGATTTCGCAAGAAGTCCGAGAATATGCGAAAGACACTGAGCAAGTTGCTGCGGACCAAGCTATCTCAATCAAAATGCTAGATGATCCTCTTGAGGGGATGCGTCAGAAATCGCAAGAATTTAGAGACACAGGTTCTGAGTTATACCACCCTGCAGTACATGCCGAGGTAAGTGACTGATGAGCAAAATCCTTATTCCGTCATCATTGATTGAACTAACAGGTTTAGTTCAACAATGTTTGTTGTTGGCGAAAGAACAGGGTTTTAGCATAGAAGACGTTGAGTTGGGTGTGAGCCCAACTCAATCTATTCAGCTTGTTCGCAACCAACAGACCACACGCATAACGACAGATCTTATTGATGGTTATGACTCCGAGCATGAGAGTTCATTTGTGCTTTATTACCGCTCTGCTTTATCGGTAGAAGCGTGTGCTAAGCAACCGTCGAAAGCGATTTATATTGGCATTGTTGATACGCAGGTATCCGATGAAAAGGAGAAAGAGCTTCAGCTTGATATCTGGCGTCACCCAATTAACAACGAAGTGAGAGCGCTTTCCGTTAAGTCCAAATTCAACGCAATGTTCGATCCCGAACATCACCTTGCTTGGATTGTAACGCTGACAGTCCTCGATTTTCCTATCGAAGATGCGTTAACACTTGCTCGAGGAATGCTAACTCAACAAGCGAATGTTTCACGTGAAACACTGTTGAATGACAACTTCGACGGAGGGCAAACTACTCAGTGGGCTGACCAATTTGATGATTTCCCCGCACCTGTACTGGAGGATAACCGACTAGGTATTCAAGTTGGTTGGTCTGCACAAGGCGAGAGCGTTAGCTTTCCAACTCTGAATAAGCAAAGTTTAGGGCTCTATCCAGTCGTTGATGATGTTGCTTGGATTGAACGTCTATTGCCACTAGGCATCAACACTATACAACTGCGAATCAAGAACCCACAACAAGCCGATTTTGAACAACAGATCATTCGAGCAATTGAGCTAGGTCGTCAGTATCAAGCACAAGTGTTCATCAATGACTATTGGCAGTTGGCAATCAAGCATGGCGCTTATGGCGTTCACCTAGGACAAGAAGACATAGAAGAATCGAATTTGGCTCAGCTAACTAAAGCCGGTATTAGTCTTGGTCTTTCTACTCATGGTTATTACGAACTACTGCGCATCGTACAAATTCATCCTAGCTACATCGCGCTAGGGCATATTTTCCCAACCACCACAAAACAGATGCCATCGAAACCACAAGGTTTAGTGCGCTTGGCACTGTATCAAAAGCTGATTGATAGCATTCCTTATACAAATACAGAGGCTGCTTTCCGTCCAGCAAAAGACAAAGCAGGTAGTGACTATGTGCTTGGCTTTCCGACGGTTGCGATTGGTGGTATTGACCAATCTAATGCAGCCCAAGTTTGGCAAACAGGTGTTTCTAGTTTGGCAGTTGTGCGAGCTATTACGTTGGCAGAATCACCTCAGTCCGTCATCGAGTTCTTCGCACAACTGATGAAGGAAAGACAGCTAACGTTTACTGATCAGAATAGTGAATTGGCGCATAACAAGAGAGGCGAGCATGCTCACGGATAAGCAGTTTCTTCGCTATCAGCGCCAAGTCGCTCTGCCTGAAATTACCGAAATTGGGCAAGAACGTTTGAGCAAATCTCATGTGCTGATCATCGGTTGTGGTGGGTTAGGGAGCGCAGCGAGTTTGTACTTGGCATCCGCGGGTGTTGGTAAATTGGTTGTGGTCGATGACGATGAAGTTGATAGCAGTAACCTGCAACGCCAGATCATTTATCGCGAACAAGACCTCCAAGTTGCGAAAACAAAAGCGACTGTAAAGCAACTGACTGACCTTAATTCTATGGTTCAAATTCGCGCTCTTAATAAGCGATTAGACAAAGCACAGCTGCAGCTTGAGGTGATGCTAGCGGATGTGGTGCTCGACTGCACCGATAACATGCCAACGCGCCAGCTAATTAACCAAGTTTGTTTCGAGCAAAATACGCCGCTCATCTCGGCGGCGGCAATTGGTTGGCAAGGCCAATTCGCTGTCTTTGATTACCAAACACCAAGTGAACAAGAAGCGCAGAATAAAGCCTGTTACCGCTGTTTGTATCCGTTCGACGAATTACCGCAAACGCAAAAGTGCAGTGAGAGCGGTGTCGTCGGTCCGGTGGTGGGTACACTTGGCAACTACCAAGCGATAGCGGCAATTCAAAAACTGGCGACGGGAAAGTTTCATGTCGAGACTGCCAAGTTACACCTGTTCGATGGATTGAAGCTGCAATGGCAAACCATGGCGATAAGTAAAGATAAACAGTGCCAAGTGTGTGCTCAGATTTAGTTTACGAGTAATGGGCAGAATTAAGAGAGTTGGAAGCAATGACGTTATCAGAACAACAAACAACACAAATGACAGCTGCTGACTTAGATGTGATCACTATTGTCATCAATGACCAGTCACATCAAGTTGCCAGTGAGTCAAATCTACAGCAAATCATTAGTCAATTTGCGCTGCCTGAAATGGGCTGTGTTTTTGCAATTAATAACAATGTTGTGCCGCGCAGTGAGTGGGCTAGCACAGTTCTTTCACAGGGAGATAGCATCTCTTTGTTTCAAGCGATCGCCGGGGGTTAACGTCGATGCTTAAAATTGGTGATAAACAATTCGAATCAAGACTGTTCACGGGAACAGGGAAGTTTGCCAACAGCCGATTAATGGCAGAAGCGATTCAAGTATCGGGTTCTCAACTTGCGACCATGGCGTTGAAGCGTGTGGATGTGCACGACCAACAAGACGATATTTTGCTGCCGTTAGTACAAGCGGAGGTGAACTTATTGCCGAACACCTCGGGTGCAAAGAATGCTAAAGATGCTGTGTTTGCTGCACAACTGGCGCGAGAAGCGTTGGGCACTAACTGGTTAAAACTAGAAATTCATCCAGACCCGAAGTACTTGATGCCTGATCCAATTGAGACACTTGCTGCCGCTGAGCAACTGGTTCGTGAGGGCTTCGTTGTCCTTCCTTACTGTCATGCTGACCCGGTTCTGTGTAAACGATTGGAAGAAGTGGGTTGTGCAGCGGTCATGCCATTAGGTGCGCCGATCGGTTCTAACAAAGGGATAGTTTCTCACGACTTCCTAGAGATCATCATCGACCAAGCTAATGTTCCTGTGGTTGTGGATGCGGGTATCGGTGCTCCTTCACATGCTGCGCGTGCGATGGAAATGGGCGCGGATGCCGTGCTCGTCAATACCGCGATTGCAGCTTCGAGCGATCCCGTTGCGATGGCGAAGGCATTTAAGTTGGCGGTAGAGTCCGGGCGTATGGCTTATGAAGCCGGACTTGCAGGTAAGGTTTCTCATGCGGTTGCGTCGAGTCCACTGACGTCATTCCTAGATGATCTTTAGTCCTAGATTGGTTTAGCTAATAAGCGAGGAAAACATGAGCTTCGTTGAACAATTTAAGCAGCTTAATTGGGATGACATCTCGATGTCGATCTACGCGAAAACGGCACAAGATGTCGAGCGAGCATTGAATAAACCCAAGCGTGATTTGGAAGACTTTAAAGCGCTAATTTCACCAGCGGCTGAAGCGTCCTTAGAGCAAATGGCGCAGCTGTCATACTCGGCAACTCGCAAGCGTTTTGGTAATACCATGTCGCTTTACATTCCACTGTACCTTTCTAACTTGTGTGCCAATGCTTGTACTTATTGTGGCTTCTCTATGGAGAACAGAATCAAGCGTCGTACTTTGAATAGGGACGAAGTGGCTGCAGAAGTTGAAGCCATTAAACGCATGAAGTTTGATAGCGTATTGCTGGTGACTGGCGAACACGAAACCAAAGTGGGCATGAAATACTTCCGTGAAATGGTGCCGATGATTAAGAAGCGCTTTAACTATTTGGCGATGGAAGTACAGCCACTAGATCAAAACGAATACGCTGAGCTTAAGACATTGGGTTTGGATGCGGTGATGGTCTATCAAGAAACGTATCATCCTTCGACTTACGCCGAGCACCATTTGCGTGGCAATAAGATGGATTTCGAATACCGATTGGATACACCCGATCGTCTTGCAAAAGCGGGCATCGATAAGATCGGTATTGGCGCATTGATAGGGTTGGAAGAGTGGCGTACCGATTGCTTTTATGTTGCAGCGCACTTGGACTATCTTGAGCGCACGTATTGGCAGACTCGTTACTCAATTTCTTTTCCGCGTTTACGTCCTTGTGAGGGGGCCAGTTCTTTAAACGGAAAGCAACCAAAATCAGTCATGACGGATAAACAGCTTGTGCAGTTGATTTGCGCTTATCGCTTGTTGAACCCAGAAGTGGAGTTGTCATTATCGACTCGTGAATCACCGAAGTTCAGAGACAATGCATTACCGTTAGGCATCACCAGTATGTCTGCTGCATCGAAAACTCAGCCGGGTGGTTATGCGATGGATGATGTTGAACTCGAGCAGTTTGAGATCAGCGATGAGCGAAGCGCGGGTTCTGTGGAAGAGATGATTCGAGCCAAAGGATTTGACCCTGTATGGCGAGATTGGCACTCAGCGTATTCTGGTTAAGCATCAAATAAAGCCACTGGTCATCGCTATGTTTCACGTGAAACATAGGCAAAGAAAAGAGGGTTGATGAAAAACATCAACCCTCTACTTTTTCTAGCTTCTAGCTTCTAGCTTCTAGCTTCTAGCTGTGTGCTACAGGTAGAGTTGCTTGACGAAGCCACTCTTTCACATCACCTTCAACTAGCGGGCTGATCTCATCCCATACTTTCTGATGGTAATCATTCAGCCAAGCAAGTTCTGGACGAGTTAGCATATCAACGTTGATATTGCGCTTGTCGATTGGGCAGCGTGTTAGCGACTCAAATGAAAGAACAGGGAAGTCACCATTAGTTGGGGTTTCAACAACAAGCTCTAGGTTCTCGATACGGATACCAAACGCATCTGCACGGTAGTAACCTGGCTCGTTGGACAACACCATACCTTCTGTTAGAGGCACGTCGATTTGCTTCTTCGAAATGCTCGCTGGACCTTCATGAACACTTAGGAAGTGACCAACACCGTGACCAGTACCGTGATCGTAATCGTAGCCTTCCGCCCACAGGTGCTGATGAGCTAGCGTATCGATTTGGTAACCACGTGTGCCTTTCGGGAAACGTGCACGAGCAACACCGATGTGACCTTTTAGTGCGAGAGTGAATTGTTTAATCATCTCTTGTGAGGGCTGACCGATCGCAATAGTACGCGTGATGTCTGTCGTGCCATCTAGGTACTGACCGCCTGAATCCACTAGGTAAAGCGTGTTCAGTTCTAGCTTGCCAGGTTCAGGTTGGTTCTCGTGGTTGTAGTGACACATCGCCGCGTTGCCACCCGCAGCTGAAATAGTATCGAAACTAAGATCCATAAGTGTCGGGTCTTCGCTACGGAACGCTTCTAGTTTGTCTGCCAGTGTTGCTTCATCATGTAGGTTACCAGTAACGACTTCAGCATCTAACCATGATAGGAACTTACTCATCGCCACGCCATCGCGGATATGACATGCTTTCATGCCTGCGATTTCAACCGCGTTCTTCGCCGCTTTTGGCATTAGGCATGGATCAGCTTTACTCACCACTGAAGCGCCAGCATTTTGTAGAACCAACTTAAACCATGCGTTACTTGTCGCAGGGTCAACCAGTACATTCTTGCCAGTTAGGGTTTCTAGTCGTACTTGCAATGCTTCAGGGTGATGAACTGTTACGCCAGAACCAACGTGAGCGTCAAACTCAGCAGGTAGGCGAGCAGGATCTAGGAAGTATTCCACGCTTGAATCTGAGTGCAGAATCGCGTGAGAAAGCAGAACTGGTAGGCGTGATACATCTAGACCACGAACGTTGAGCAACCAACAGATAGAATCAAGTGCTGTGATTACTGCGCTGTCTGCGCCGGCTTTTTTCACTAGCTCTGCGATTTCTTGGCGTTTGCTTTCACTTGATTGACCAACTGCTTCTGTTGCCATGAGGCGAACATCAGAAACTACAGGAGCAGGGCGATCGTGCCACAGCTCATCAATTGGGTTGCTGTCGAGAATCTTAAGCTCAAGTGCACCTGCAAGTTTTGCTTGCGCCATGTCTAGCCAAGCAGAGTTGTGCATGCGAGGGTCGATTGCCACAGACGCGCCATTTGCAAGATGGTCTTTAATCCAATCTAGTGCAGGCTCTTCAATCAGGTGGCGGTATTCGAATAGATCAGCAGGAACCTGCTTAGTGACTTGTACCGTGTAGCGACCATCAACAAAGATAGCGGCTTTGTCTTTGGTGATTACCGCAGCACCAGCAGAACCGGTAAAACCAGTTAACCAATGTAAACGCTCGTTGTGCGCTGGTACGTATTCGCCCAAGTACTCGTCTTCATGAGGGACAAGTAGGGCATCAATATTATGTCGTGCTAGCCATTCGCGAATTGCATTCACGCGGCTTTGGGTATCGTTGTGCATCTGTGTTATTCCTTCAAATTACCGCTCCTTCATGCTCAGGTGTGGGAGCTGTTTCCATCTGCTTCATGCAGCTTACGATTCCATTGAGGTTCGCAATCACTTCAATAGAGTCGGAGTACAACAGACCATAGATGAGCCAAAAAGGACTATCGACTGTTAAGCTACTCATTTTACCGTAAGAGCGCAAATCGCGTCCGGGATTTTTATCTAAGATGATCGGTTTTTTGCGTGATCATGGTACGTAGCCAAGTTAAAGCTGGGTCATTTTCTCTGTCTCGGTGCCAGAACAAAGTGTAAGCCATTGGCGGGAATTCGAGTGGCAGTGGCAGCAATGCCATGTCATGTTGTTTGGCTGCCAGCTTCACAAAGTGGCTTGGCGCGGTAAACACAAAATCGGTGTAAGAACACAAACTGGCGGCACTGTTAAAATCCGGTACGGTGACTGCGATGTCACGCTCACGACCAATGTCGGCTAAACGATAGTCGAGCAACCAACGGTCGTTGCCATCACAACGTACCTGAACATGGCGCAGGGTTAGATAAGCTTCCAAATTCCAATTACCACGCAAAGTCGGGTGGTCTTTACGTACGATACACATTTGGTGGTCACGATAGATTTCCTGCTCACAAATGTCATCTGGTGGCAGCATAGTCAGCTTGGCGTCGTTGATATCGATATCTCGACCCGTCATGCCTAAATCGATTTCACCACGCTGAATCATCTTGAACGTTTGTTCCGACCAAGAGTGGGTACTGATGGTCACGCCTGGCGCTTGTTGGAAAATCGCTGGCAAGAAGTGAGGCAGAATCAACGGGTAGATACTCTCTACCGCTGCGATTTGAAAACGGTACTCACTGCTCTGTGGTGAGAACTCTTCGGGTTGAGTCAGCACCTCAAGTTGGTTTATCAACAGATCAAGTTTCGGTTTAAGGAACAATGCACGCGGTGTTGGCGTCAATCCGTGTGAGTTTCGAGTGAATAGGGGATCATCAAATTGGGTACGTAATTTAGCCAGGGACTTACTCACGGCGGACTGGCTCAAGCACAGTCGGTGAGCGGCTCGGGTGACATTCAACTCTTCAATCAGCACTTTAAAACAGACCAGCAAATTGAGGTCGATACGTGCCAGTTTCTCTACGTTCACAGTGATTTTCCCCATTGGAATAATGGTCATGAGTATACATCATTTCCATTCATATCATCAGATGATTAAGCTTTGCGCAAAGTTCTTGTTCAATTTGGAGTGTTTTGTGTCTAGCCATATTACAAATAGCAAAAAACAGATGGCGCTGTTGACCATGTTAGTTCTGTTCAGTCCGCTTGCGATTGATATCTACCTACCTGCTTTGCCTCTTATCGCGTCCACTTTTCAGGTAGAAAATGCATTGGCACAAGACACCATCACTTGGTTCCTATTTGCTATGGGTGTTGGCCAGCTATTCGCTGGTCCCTTGGCAGATAAACTCGGACGTCGAACTGTTGCATTGGGAGGCATCACCATCTACGCATTGAGCGCTTTATTGGCGTGGAGTGCTCAAAATATTGAGTGGATGTTGACGGCTCGCTTGCTACAAGGCTTAGGTGCATGTGCAACATCTGTGGCAGCCTTTGCAACAGTTCGCGATATCTTTGGTCCGGAAAAAAGCGGCAAAATGATCAGCTATCTTAACGGTGCGATCTGCTTTATTCCGGCGCTAGCCCCGATTCTTGGTAGCTGGTTAACCCAACAATTTGATTGGCGCGCAAACTTCAGCTTTATGGCAGGCTTCGCTGTGATTGCAGGCTCGATGATGTTCTTCGGCATGAAGGAAACTAACCCGGCAACTGAAAAGCAAGCCGTGTTTAAGCTAAGCCGCTATTGGTCGGTACTAAGTACATCGTCATTCATTTTCCATGCATCACTGTGCTTGATGGCGATGGCCGTGATTCTTGCTTACGTGACTTCTGCTCCAGGCGTCTTGATGACAGGTATGGGTTTGTCGATGAACGAATTCACCTTCTGGTTTGGCCTTAACGCAGTATTTAATATTGCGGCATGTATGCTAGCGCCTAAGTTTATGGATCGCTGGGGCACACACAACTCGCTTGTGGTTGGTATCAGCTTGTTAGCAATTGCTGGCGTGATCATGATGGTGATGAAAGAGCACAATACGGCGTTGGCTTTCATGTTGCCAATCTTTATCTCATCGGTTGGCTTTGCTTGGATTCTTGGTGCGGCAGCAGGTAAAGCACTAGAACCATTTGGTGATAAGGCGGGGACCGCTGCAGCACTACTTGGCTTGTTCCAGATGAGTGGCTCTGGTTTGTTGGTGGGTACGCTGCAACGCCTATCACTTGAACCACAAACTCTGATCGCGATTCATATGTGGGTACTGCTTCCAGCGTTGGTGATTCTGTTTAGTAAAGCAGGTAAGAGCTGGCATGCAAAATTGGCGAATGCATAAAACTCGACAATTTAGTATTTTCCAATGTACTTAACGCGTGTATATTTGTCGTTCAAACTTTTCTCGACACCATAACGGAACTCATAAAGTAATGTCGTTAACCACGTATGAAATGGCTCGTATCCTAGAGCAAATGGAAGAGTCACCAGAAAAGGTGATGTTTGGTAAGTTGCTAAATGAATTAGGCAACCAAAGCTCTGAGCGTATTCGTAGCGCGGCAAAACAAGTTCCTGTGCCAGTTTTACGTGACCTTGTGTATCAATTTCAGCAAGTGATTGAGTCACGCAAAGGTGAGCAGGTTGAGCAGATGGCAAAAGACCTTGCTCAGCAAGGTATCTCAGCTGAAGAGCTAATGGCTTACTTAAACAAATAATAAAAAATCCCCGCTTCATGCGGGGATTTTTTTAGTTGGTAATTTTCTTTTTCAGGATATGGTCGAGGGACAATGGTCCTGGCCCCCATACAATCACAACAAGAATCATCAATCCCCAAAGTTGGTGATCATAGAAACCTTTCTCCCACAGCAATGGGTAAGAGACTACAGCGATGATGTTGAACACAAACAGAATCGCAGCCATCGGGCGGGTAATCAATCCGAGTGCCAAGAACACAGGTAGAACCAATTCCGCCGCCGTACCTAAGTAAGCTGCCAACTCCCACGGTAGTAGTGGCACTTGGTATTCCAGCTCAAATAAATACAGTGTGCTATCCCAAGACGAGATTTTGATTAGCCCTGAATTGAAAAACACCCATGCAACCCACAAGCGACAAAAGAGAAGTAGTAAAGGGATAAAGCCAGCTTGTAGGGTGCTGATTAAATCGTCGTACCGATTCACTAAGTTTTTAGCCGTATCCGTCATAGAGTGCTCCTTAGATTGATTTCAATGTAAAGCCGTCAACGAGATCGAGTGCCATGATGCCATTGAGAAGAGCGAGTAAAACTTCAGGTATTTCGCTCAAACTCTGCTTCTGCTCTAAACATTGCAGTAGTTGGAATACATTGGCATCGAGTGCGTGACACAAGGCTTCTCCATTGGCTTGAATCGAGATGACACCTTGCTGTAATTGGTTGATATTAAGTTGTTCGAATTGCCCAGTTTGAATCGCGCTGAACAAATCAAATACGGCGTAGCTAGAGTCAAAGCTGCGGCAGCTTTTTTTAAGGTGCAAAATCAAAGCGGGTTGTTGCTCCTCACTTACTTCGCCAAGTAACGCAAGCGGTTTTAGTTCTGCTGCATTGGATTGTTCATACTGTGCTTGACGAGCGAGGTCGATATGCCACTCGAAGCGTGCGACTTCAGGGCTGTAAGGGGCTTGTGCGATCACCTGACTAAACTGCATGATGGTGTCTTGAAAGCCTTCGCCATAATGCACCACATTTCCTTCCTCTAATGGATAAGTGAGAACATGTTGGCGAGCCATCTGTTCAAAGCATTCTTCACCAAGTAGCGCTTCAACCATTGGGTAGGTAGCGGACAACACTTCTCTTAAGCTGACGATAAAGTTATTGCGGTAAATCTGCATGCGTTCATCAGCGGTAAACTCATCACTGGCAATATCGCAATCTTCACCGAGTGCTTGATAGTGTAGGGCTTTAGCAAACTGGCTTTGTAAGGTGGCTAGATTCATGATGCCTTCCTTGATTCGCTTTGTTCACTTGGGATTGTGCCTTGCAACAGCAGTTGCGATGCTTTGTGTGCTTCTCCGAGCAAGACTTCTGGCGCGGGGATATCCAAGTCCCATTCAATCAACGCATGGCGTGGACCGTGTTTTTTCGTCCACTGCGCGAACAGTTGCCAAACTTCATCACTAACTGGGCGGCTATGGGTATCAATCCATATCTCACCTTTGTCGAGTTGTTTGATGGTAAAACCTGCCAAGTGAATTTCATCCACTTTGTCGGCTGGAATCGCATCTAGGTATGTGTCGCAATCAAAACCGTGGTTAAACGCCGAAACATAAACATTGTTTAAATCGAGCAACAAACGACAGTCAGTGCGCTGTTGAACTTCGGCAAGAAATTCCCATTCGCTGATGGTCGAATGTTGAAACTTCACATAACTAGATGGGTTCTCTATCAAGATCTCGCGTTGCAAATAATCTTGTACTTCATTCACGTTCCGAGTGAATACTTTGAGCGCTTCTTCCGTATACGGTAGTGGAAGTAGGTCATTAAAGTAGTGACCGCCGTTTTCACTCCAACTCAAATGGTCAGAAACAAGAATCGGGTCGATAGAGTCAATCAGCGCTTTAAGTTGAGCAAGGTGCTTGTGATTCACACGTTCCACCGAACCCAACGACAAACCAATGCCGTGGCAGCTAATTTGATACTGCTCGCGCAGCGCGTGCAGTTGATGGCGCTCTGCGGCATTGGGTTGAAAATAGTTTTCACTGTGGATTTCCAACCAAGACAACTCGGGTTTGTTTTGGCTAAAGTAATCGAGGTGAGGGGTTCTTAATCCAACTCCAACATGGTCGCGGAAGGTGTGGTGTTTCACGTGAAACTCCTTTTTCAAATCGTGCGGGAAGAGAAAGGTGCGTTGCTTGAGCATCAACGCACCCTCGCAGCAATTAGCGATGAAAGATTACGAAGAAGAAGTGCTACCGCCAGTCAGTTTGTCACACAGACCTTTTGGTACGACTACGAATGCGTCTTTTTGGTTATCTTCTTTAGCAGTACCGGCACACGAGCTGCTTTTCGTTGCACAGTCGTTTTTACCTGCTTTAGAAACGCCGTAGCACTTTTCTTTCTCAGCAGCCACAGCTGGAGCCGCGGTTAGCATTGTGCCGCCAAGTGCTAGAAGGCCAGTAACAGCAGCAGTAACAGCTAGATTCGACTTTTTCATAATAAATTCCTCTGAATGATTTCCTTTACTTTAAGTTGGCAAGGTGAACCGCCTGTTCTGGCGTTTTGTTATCAGCTTGCTTAATTTAAGAGATAGGAAACGGACTAAAAAACTTTCATAAATATTTTAGAAATCAATAGATTTGAAAGGTAGAATTTATATAAACATCTTGATGTTTAGAGTGAAAATGCAACGATTTTTTTATGAAATTTTGTCTAATCTGAACTGGTTGTTTAGGTTATAATCTATTTTTATGTATAAATAACCAGTAGCTCTCATCATGATGGATCCATCTCTATTACTCGACGGTTTGAACGACAAACAACGTGAAGCCGTTGCAGCACCTCTAGAAAACTTGCTCGTCCTTGCTGGTGCAGGGAGTGGTAAGACACGCGTTCTTGTTCACCGTATCGCTTGGTTGATGTCGGTAGAGCAGGCTTCTCCGTTCTCAATCATGTCGGTAACCTTTACCAATAAGGCGGCGGCAGAGATGCGTGGACGTATCGAAGAGCTAATGATGGGCAGTGCAGGCGGTATGTGGAATGGTACTTTCCACGGCATTTGTCACCGTATTCTGCGTGCGCACTATCTTGATGCCAAGCTACCGGAAGATTTCCAAATCATCGACAGTGACGACCAACAGCGTCTACTAAAGCGTTTGATCAAAGCGCAAAACCTTGATGAGAAGCAGTGGCCAGCACGCCAAGTGGCATGGTGGATCAACGGTAAGAAAGACGAAGGTCTACGTCCGTCGCATATTGATGCGTACCACGATCCAGTGACCAAGACATATCTGCAGCTGTACACCGCTTACCAAGAAGCGTGTGATCGTGCTGGTTTAGTCGATTTTGCGGAAATCTTGCTGCGCGCACATGAGCTACTGCGTGATAACAAGTTCGTTCGTGAACACTACCAAGCACGCTTTAAGCATATCTTGGTGGACGAGTTCCAAGATACCAACAACATCCAATACGCTTGGCTACGTATGATGGCGGGCCCTGAGTGTCACGTGATGATCGTAGGTGATGACGATCAGTCGATTTACGGTTGGCGTGGTGCAAAAGTCGAGAACATTGAGAAATTTACGCTGGAATTCCCAAGCGTGAATACCATTCGTCTTGAGCAAAACTACCGTTCAACCAAGACCATTCTGGAAGCGTCCAACGCTCTGATCGCTAATAACACCGAGCGTATGGGTAAAGAGCTTTGGACTGATGGCGTTGTCGGTGAGCCTATCTCGGTATACAGCGCTTACAACGAACTAGACGAAGCCCGTTTTGCGGTAAACAAAATCAAAGAGTGGCAAGACAAGGGCGGTGCACTGAATGACGCTGCAATGCTTTATCGTAACAACGCCCAGTCGCGTGTTCTGGAAGAAGCATTAATTCAAGCTGGTCTGCCTTACCGTATCTACGGCGGCATGCGATTCTTCGAACGTCAGGAAATCAAAGATGCCTTGAGCTACATGCGTCTGATTGCCAACCGTAATGATGATGCGGCATTTGAACGTGTAGTGAATACGCCAACGCGTGGTTTGGGCGATAAGACGCTTGAAACCATTCGTTTTGCGGCTCGTGATCGTGGTTGTACCATGTGGGAAGCGAGTGTCGCGATGTTGGATGAGAAGGTACTTGCTGGTCGTGCTGCTGGTGCTCTGAGCCGTTTTATCGAGCTTGTCACGGCACTAGAAGACGACACCATCGAGATGCCGCTGCATCACCAAACTGACCATGTGATCAAATACTCGGGCTTGTTCGCGATGTACGAACAAGAGAAGGGCGAAAAGTCTAAGGCGCGTATTGAGAACTTGGAGGAATTGGTGACCGCAACTCGCCAATTCGAGAAACCAGAAGAAGCTGAAGACATGTCACTGCTGACGGCGTTTCTAACCCACGCTGCATTAGAAGCGGGTGAAGGACAAGCGGATGAGTTTGAAGATGCGGTTCAGCTCATGACATTGCACAGTGCGAAAGGTCTAGAGTTCCCGTTGGTGTTTATGGTCGGCGTGGAAGAAGGCATGTTCCCAAGCCAAATGTCGGCAGAAGAAGCAGGGCGTTTAGAAGAAGAACGTCGTCTGTGTTACGTAGGCATGACCCGTGCGATGCAGAAACTGTACATCACTTATGCTGAAATGCGCCGTTTATACGGTCAGGATAAGTACCATAAACCGTCTCGCTTTATCCGTGAACTGCCAGAAACTTGTTTAGACGAAGTACGCATGAAGGCGCAAGTTAGCCGTCCTACAAGCAGCGGTCGATTTAGCCAAACGGCGGTGAAAGAGAGCTTTAATGAAACTGGCTTTACGCTAGGTTCTCGTGTGATGCATCCAAAGTTTGGTGAAGGCACCATTATCAACTTCGAAGGCAGTGGTCCACAGAGCCGTGTACAGATTGCCTTTAACGGTGAGGGCATCAAATGGTTGGTGACTGCTTACGCACGACTAGAGAAACTGTAAGGTTTCCCCAAAACTCATCAACTTAAGAGCTGCTTCGGCGGCTCTTTTTGTTTGTGCTGTTTTTGTGTCGCTAATGCAGTAAAAAATGGAATGATAAATGGAGTGCAAAAGCGCGATTTAACGATGCCGTTTTAAGTGAAAGTAGGGTGTTGTTAGTGAATGTCTGTTTTCTGCAGGGCTGCTGAGAAAAATTTTAGGCAAAGAAAAACCCCGAGGGCTTGCGCCCATCGGGGTTATAGTCTTACTCGCAGCAATCCGGCTACTAAGAGTGCTCCATGCATCTAATCCATGATAGTGTGCTGAATCCGTCAGCTTAATCCTTACGTCGCCTTCCTAGCGGTGTCCTTAATGACCTTATCCTGGTCTGCTAACTATCCTCGTTAGCTCTCATCACTTGTTCCCTGAGCGGTGTCCCTGACATCATCCTGATGTTCAAATCCCTGCCTCGTCCAGAGGTGTCCATTTCCCGTCCTTAGTAGCAACCATCCTAGTCACTATTGATTCCGTTCAATGTCCAATTTTGCAATCCATGCCCGACCATTCATCCTGAATAACCGTTTCTTCTTCCTGAAGTTCACCAAGTCCGTGGTGTTTCCTGTTCCGTGTCAGCATCCTTCCGACAGGTTTAATATTACGTGTTTAACGGTTTCCAACAACGGATAAATCTCACATTTTTTTACTCTCTTAGCGTTCAAAAAAGATACATAACCAATTAAATCAATACTTTATGTGTTTTTGTGCGCAGTTTTGCCATTAAAAAAGAGAGGTTTGCTCAACCCTTTGTGAGAGATCTCGCACAAGGGGTCGAGCTAAATGCGCTTAATGTCCTATAGCAGCTCCTTCACGCCTTGGATCGGCCGCACCTTCTAGGCCGTGTTCAGTTATACGTATAGCATGCAGTCCAGAGTTCAAATCACGAACATCGGTCTTAAAGCCCATTTTCTCCAACGTAGGTTGTAAGCTTTCTGCTGCGGTACCTTGCTCAATATCTAAGATACCAAAACGGTTCAGTAGTCGTGGCTGATTAATCGCGCTTTGGATGTCCATATCCCATTGCGTGTGGGCGATAATGGCTTGTGCAACGTAACCAATTATGCGGCTGCCACCCGGTGAGCCAATTGCCATGTAAGGTTTGTCATCCTTCATCATAATGGTTGGTGCCATGGATGAACGTGGGCGTTTGCCCGGTTCTAAGCGGTTCGCGATTGGCACACCATCTTGATGAGTGCGGAAAGAGAAATCGGTCAGTTCGTTGTTGAGCAAGAAGCCGCGCACCATCAAGCGTGAGCCAAAAGCGTTTTCAATGGTTGTTGTCATTGAAACTACATTGCCTTGCTTATCGACGATATTGAAATGGCTGGTGGAAGGCAGCTCGATTGATTGGTCCATGCTTAAGTTCATGGCGTGCGACCAAGGAGGATTGCCGGCTTCAACCTTACTCAACGCTTTACCGACTTGAATCAGATCAGCACGCTGCTTTAGATAGTCTTTATCAAGCAAGCCTTCGGTTGGCATTGGCACATAATCTTGGTCGGCCATGTATTTACCGCGATCCGCGAACGCAAGGCGAGACGCGTCGGCAATCACTTGCCATGATTTCGCGCTTTCGGCTCCCCAACCTTTAAGATTGTACTGCTCGGTGATCGCGAGAATCTGTCCAACCGTCAATGCGCCAGAGCTTGGTGGTCCCATGCCGCAGATGTCATAGCTTTGGTAAGCCGCACAAACCGGTTCACGTTGTTTGATTTGGAACGCATCAAAGTCAGGTTGTGCCAATACGCCAGGATTGCCCGGTGCATTCTGTACTGTCTTGATGATGTCTGTGGCGATATCGCCTTGATAGAAAGCTTTTGCCCCTTGCTCTGCAATTGCCGATAGAGTTTGCGCGTATTGCGGGTTCTTCAACAACGTGCCTTCAGTTTTTGGTGAGCCATCAGGATTAAAGAAGTAAGCCTTAGTCGCAGGGAAGCGTGATAGGCGCTTGGCATCTTTCTCAATCAGACTCGCGAGGCGAGGACTGACTTCGAAACCTTGCTCAGCCAAGGTAATCACAGGTTGGATGATCTTCTTCCATTCCAACTTGCCGTATTTTTGGTGCGTGTCCCACAGTAGTTTCACAGTGCCAGGAGTGGCAACGGAGCGCCCACCGACAACCGCATCGTAAAATTGCAGTGGTTGTCCTTTGTCATCTAGGAAGAGTTTCGGCGTCGCGGCGAGCGGTGCGGTCTCGCGTCCATCATACGTGGTTAGTTTTTGCTTCTCACTGTCCCAATACACTAAGAAGGCACCGCCACCAATGCCAGAAGATTGCGGTTCTACCAAGCCCAGCATCAGTTGCACGGCAACCATGGCATCAATAGCATTACCACCTTGTGCAAGAACATCCGCACCAGCTTGGGTGGCAAGTGGGTTGGCTGCGGTGACCATATAGTCTTTGGCTTTGACCAATTGCTTTTGCTCGAAGCCAGTACTGTGCTCCGGTGCAACGGCATCTGCTGCTTGGTTAGCAAAGGCTGAGGTAGATAAAACGAGTGGGGAAGTAAGAAAAAGACCCGTGGTCACGAGTCGGTTGAACGTCCAATGCATGATGACTCTCCATGTTGCCAGTTTTGTGCTTTCAGCTTGGCAGTCATGAAGAGTCACGTCGAGTCAGCAATCTTAGAAATGTCGATTGTGCTACGCTTTTAAATCAGTACTTTATCCGATAAAAGTGCTGATCGTTTGGTACAAAATACTGCCACCCACTAGGGTAAATACCACCCCACACAGACCGTCGATGTAGATGCCAGCTTGCTGCAATTTACGTTGTAAGCGCTGTGTTGATAGTATCCACGCGAGACTAGAGAACCAAAGCAGCGATAAACCAAACAGAATCACCAGAGCCATGCCTTTACCAGTCACTGACATGCCGGCAGGGACTAAGCTCGACATTAAACTGATAAAGAAAACCAAGGCTTTCGGGTTAAGAATGTTGGTTGCAAATCCTTTCGCAAATGCCTGACGCTTATTGCTGATCACTAGGTTGTTTTGCTTCTTAGGTTGATCCGCCAGCGGGTTTTTGATCATTGAGATCACGGCGCGCAATGCTCCAATGCCTAGATAGAGCAGGTAACTACCACCGAGCACTTGAACCACGGAGTACAACACTGGATGCTGGTGGACGATATAACTCACGCCTGTCAGGCTGAACAAAGAGTGCAGCAAAATACCGGCAGATAAACCCAATGCGATGTACAAACCTGTTTGGCGCCCGTGGCGCGCTGCGTTTTGTATCACGAGCGCAAAGTCTGGGCCTGGGCTCATTAGGGCAATAAAGTGGATGCTGGCCAATGTCAGCAATATAGTGGATTCATTCATAATACATCTCAAATATAACCAATGTGGCTATTGTCGTATCAAGCATCGTGTCGCGCTTGTAAAAAACTGACAGCTTTTTCGGTCAATGAAATTATCGAGTCACTTGAGAAGGGGAAACGCCGTAGGTCTGTTTAAATGCTTTGCTGAAATGCGCTTGATCATAGAAACCGATTTGATGGGCGACGTCGGTGCCGCATTGGCCAGATTGCAGTAACTTCATGCCTTGCTCGAGGCGCAAGCGAGCAAACCAAGCATAAGGTGTCATGCCTGTTTGCGCTTTAAAGTGGCGCTGGAACTGAGTTGGGCTCAGTTGGCACAGCTCTGAAAGTGAATCCAAACGCACCGCTTGGTCGAGATTCGCCATTAGATAATCTTTTAATGTTCCAAGCGATTGATTTCCTAAAGGCACCACTTTCTGTCGCTCAAGCGATCCGTAGCGATCAAAAAGCTGGTTAAATCCTTCAAAAGGAAGGCAATCTTTGGTGAGCTGGCTGAGGTTTTCACGACGAAGTAGCCCGTGCAAGTTACTAAGTTGTGAAAATATCTGCGGATCCGAGATGATCAGCTCGTTGAAGTGTATTATTTGACCGTTTTGCTTAAGATCAGCCAGATCGCTCAATAGGTGAGGTTCGATCGCAAACACATTTACTTCATAGCCACTTTCTAGCTTAGATTGCCCGTCGTGCAGCTCATCTGGCGGCATAAGCACGATTTGCCCGTGCCCGACATGGTGGCTGTTACCTTGATATTGGAACTTCTGCGCGCCATGCGTGATCAGACCGAGGTGAAAATCCAGATGGTAATGCCTTTGGAAAGCAAAGGTCTGGTATTTCGCCTCAATCAGACTCAAGTCGTTATGGTCGGTTGCGTAGTATTGAATATGTTCCATTAAAGAAAAAAGCTTGGTCACAATATAACCAAGCTTATCCATCAATTTCTTAAATGTCTTGTAAAAAACGATCAGGCTGCTTGAGTCGCTTTGCGTGACTTGCGGTTATTACGCAGACCATCAAAGCTAAATACCACCAAAGCGCCCCAAATAAAGGCGAAGGTGATGGCTTTATCGCTGGTAAACGGTTCGCCGTAGATCAGCACCGCAAGCAAGAACATCAAACTTGGACCAATATACTGGAAGAAGCCCAACGTCGATAGCTTTAGACGGGTTGCTGCGCCAGTAAAACACAGTAGCGGCAGGGTAGTGATCACACCTGCGGCGATCAGTAAGGTATTCAGCTGCCATGGATTTTCAAACATGTTTGAGGTTGGGGTGCTGGCAATAAAAAACAGAAAGATACTTGCCGCAGGCAACATGACGAGAGTTTCAATGAATAACCCCGTTTGCGCTTCCACACTGACTTTCTTACGCAGTAAGCCGTAAAAACCAAAGCTCATTGCCAGTGCGATAGCAACCACAGGGACAGAGCCAAACACGATCAGTTGCACTAATACACCACAAGCCGCTAGCGCGACTGCGAACCATTGCAGCTTACGTAACCTCTCTCCTAGAAACACCATCCCGAGTAACACATTGATTAACGGGTTGATGTAATAGCCGAGACTGGCATCGAGCATATGATTTGAAGTGACCGCCCAGATGAAGATCAGCCAGTTAGCTCCGACCAAAATGGCGGTGGAAACTAAATACATCATTTTGGTTTTATTTTTAATGATGTCTCGAACCGAGCGCCATTGGCGACCAAAGTGGAGGAGTGCGGCTAGCAAAAAGAAAGACCAAAACACTCGGTGGCTTAAGATCTCAAGTGGCGAGACTTCAGCAATCGATTTGAAGTAAATGGGTGCGATGCCCCACATGGTGTACGCACCAACTGCAAGCAGGACGCCTTGCCGTGCGCGTTGTTGTTCTTCTGGTGTCATGGGATGTCACCTAATTGAGTTTTTATAGAGCAGAAAATCAGTATACGAGTCGTGAGCTGAATCACCTAACAATTTGCGGTTTTATTCACCATGAAACCCCATTACAATGTGCCCTCACTTTGCGTGCTTGTGGCATGCATAAGCACCTCTTTTTAAGACCCAATCTGAGATTTTTCATGACCTCGACTTTGCTAGCCGAACAATCTGATTCGCCTTTGACGCCTCAACGTGTGTTGGAGGATGTGTTTGGTTACCAAGAGTTCCGAGATGGTCAGCAACTGGTGATTGATGCTGCAGTAGAAGGTCGCGACAGCTTAGTCATCCTACCTACTGGTGGCGGTAAATCGCTGTGTTATCAAATTCCTGCTTTGGTTCGCTCTGGTATTACTTTGGTGATTTCTCCGCTGATTTCGCTGATGAAAGACCAAGTCGATCAGCTTAAAGCCAACGGTGTTGCGGCTGAGTGCATTAATTCGACCATGCCTCGCGAAGAGCTGCTCAGCGTGTATAACCGCATGCACACAGGGCATCTTAAGCTGGTGTACGTCTCGCCAGAACGCGTATTGATGCGTGACTTCATTGAGCGCTTGGAAAACTTGCCGCTATCGATGATTGCCGTTGATGAAGCGCACTGTATTTCCCAATGGGGACACGACTTCCGTCCAGAATACGCCGCGCTTGGTCAACTCAAGCAGCAGTTTTCCCATGTGCCATTTATGGCGCTGACAGCGACGGCGGATGACGCAACGCGCCGAGATATTCTTGAGCGTCTGCAACTGAATAATCCAGAGGTTTATCTAGGCAGCTTCGACCGTCCTAACATTCGCTACAACTTAGTTGAGAAGCACAAGCCGGTTTCGCAAATCGTTCGTTATCTTGAAACCCAAAAGGGTAATTGCGGCATCATCTATTGTGGTAGCCGTAAGAAAGTTGAGATGGTGACCGAGAAGTTATGTAACAACCACATTCGTGCTGCTGGTTATCACGCAGGTATGGATGCTGATGAGCGCGCTTACGTTCAAGAAGCTTTCCAACGTGATGACATCCAAATCGTAGTGGCGACTGTGGCATTCGGTATGGGTATCAACAAACCAAACGTGCGCTTTGTGGTTCACTTTGATATCCCGCGTAATATCGAGTCCTACTATCAGGAAACCGGTCGTGCAGGGCGTGATGGTTTGCCTGCGGAAGCGATGATGTTGTATGACCCTGCGGACATCAGTTGGCTGCGCCGTATGTTGGATGAGAAAGACGATGGTCCACAGAAGCAGGTGGAAACCCACAAACTGAATGCGATGAGTGCCTTTGCTGAGGCGCAGACTTGTCGTCGTCAGGTGCTATTGAATTACTTTGGTGAGTATCGAGAGAAGCCATGTGGCAACTGCGATATTTGCTTAGATCCACCGAAACACTTTGATGCCACGGAAGAAGCGCGTAAGGCGTTGTCTTGTGTGTACCGAGTGAATCAGAGCTTTGGTATGGGCTACGTGGTAGAAGTGCTACGTGGCATGCAAAACATTCGTGTACGTGAAAACGGGCACGATAAGATTTCTACCTACGCGATAGGTCGCGACCACAGCCACGATTACTGGGTGAGTATCTTCCGTCAGTTAATCCACAAAGGGCTGCTGTTCCAAAACATCACGCGTAACTCAACGCTGCAACTTACTGAAGAGGCGCGTCCGCTGCTACGTGGCGATGTGACTCTCAAGTTAGCGGTACCACGTTTAGACACCGCAGCACGTGCGGCGAAGTCAGATAAACTGACCAGTAAGAACTACGACAAAAAGCTGTTTGCTAAGTTACGTAAGCTGCGTAAGTCGATTGCTGATGAAGATGGTTTGCCACCATACGTAGTCTTTAGTGACGCGACTCTGATTGATATGGCGGAAATTCTGCCAACATCTTACGGCGAAATGCTGGCAGTCAGCGGCGTTGGTCAGCGCAAACTGGAGAAGTACGCCGATCCATTCCTCGATTTGATTCAAGAACACATTACTCACCACGGATAAGGAACCAAGATGCAAAAGGAATTTGGCTTAGCGGACTACATGGCACAAGAAGGGCGCTTAATCATTACCGCGCCGAGCTTTGACCTTGATAGCTTTCCTGCTTTAGGTGAGCGTTTAGTCGGACTGCTTTCCGCTATTGTGGTGGAAAAGCAGTGGGATGCGGACATTCACTCTTGGTTGATCGACTTTGAAGGTTGCCGACTGTTTATGAAAGCAGAGCATTACAGTGAAGCGATTTGGTTTGAAGCGTTAGCGATTGAAGAGAGCAGGGAAGAGTTGGATTATCTCGCAGGATTGTTCCAACGCGGCTTCTAAAAATAGAATTTTTCTAGAAAGGGTGTTTCACATGAAACACCCTTTTTTATGCTCAAACGTTTGCGTAAAACAGACGGCTTGCGGCGAAAAGTGGTTAATGTATAATCGCCCACCGCTTCGCTCAGAATGAGCCAAGCCAGTTTGTTTTTCATTTTACATTGTTGGTAAGAGCCACTTTATTCAGTGACTCGATTTGGGTTCCCTCACCCCCAAACCAAACTAAAAAGGTATCGCATGAGTAACTTTACCCCTGCGCAGCAGCGCAACGCCCTTATCTATCTGGTTCTATTCCACCTAGTCATTATTGGATCTAGCAATTACCTAGTTCAGCTACCGTTTACTATTTTCGGTTTCCATACCACTTGGGGTGCATTCACTTTCCCATTTATCTTCTTAGCGACTGATTTAACCGTGCGTATTTTCGGTGCTCAGTTGGCGCGTAAGATCATCTTCTTAGTGATGTTGCCTGCTTTGGCAGTGTCTTACTTCTTATCGGTGGTGTTCTTCGAAGGTCAATTCCAAGGTTTTGGTCACCTAGGGGAATTTAACTTATTCGTTGCTCGTATCGCGATTGCTAGCTTCATGGCGTACCTACTTGGTCAGATCATGGATGTGCACGTGTTCAACCGCCTACGTCAAATGAAGCAATGGTGGGTGGCACCAACATGTTCAACGCTTTTCGGTAATGCACTTGATACCATCGCTTTCTTCGCCATTGCGTTCTACCAAAGCCCAGATCCATTCATGGCGGAGCATTGGACGGAAATCGCGCTGGTGGATTACGGCTTCAAACTGATTATCAGTCTTGGTTTGTTCGTTCCTATGTACGGTGTACTACTGAATTACCTAATTAAGAAGCTGACTGCGGTGAACCCTGATTTTAAGGTGACGACAAGCGTTCAGTCTTAATATCAGTGGGAACCCCGAAAGCCGCTTGCTCAAATCAAGCGGCTTTTTTGTATCTGTTTACTAGGGTTTGGAGCGTTTTGTACAGCGTGGGGAGTAATTAGATCATGGATGTCCAAAAGCTCCCTAAGCTGTACGAAGGTAAAAATGAGCAATAAAAAAGGCCCCGATAGGCTGTCTCTTG
>NZ_JAHGAH010001219.1:0-1077 GCF_030248475.1 Vibrio sp. D173a | reverse complement strand
TAGGGTAATATTTCTTCAGGTTTAGATAGATTTTGAGTGTTGGATCAAGCTTACTCATATCGCTTCAGTATGGGTAAGGTGAATGTCTTGATTATAGATATTCTATGCGGTTATCTTAGCGTGATATGTTTGATGACAAAGGAATGAAGATGTCAGACCAAAAGTACCGACTCGTAGCTCGCAGCGATTTTGATGGCCTTGTGTGTGCCGTACTTCTTAAACAGCAGGACTTGATCGACGATATCAAGTTCGTTCATCCCAAAGATATGCAAGATGGCATCATCGAGATCACTCAGAATGATATCATAACCAACCTGCCTTATGTTCCGGCTTCATACCTGACCTTTGACCACCACCTCTCAGAGACGATCCGTAATACGGGTGAACGCACGAACCACATTATTGATCCTGATGCGCCTTCTGCGGCCCGTGTTGTATGGGATCACTATGGTGGCCTGGCTACTTTCCCGGCGGAGTGGCAAGAGATGATGGAAGCGGTCGACAAAGGCGATTCGGCGCAGTTCAACAAAGAAGAAGTTTTGGATGCGCAAGGTTGGAACTTGCTCAATTTCCTGATGGATGCTCGTACTGGTCTTGGCCGATTCCGTGAATTCAGAATCTCCAACTACGCGTTGATGATGGACCTGATTGATTATTGTAAGAACCACACGATCGAGCAGATTCTAGAGCTTCCAGACGTAAAGGAACGTATCGACCTTTATCGTGAACACGAGCAGAAATTCAAGGAGCAGGTGACGCGTTGTGCGCAGGTACACCAGAATCTCGACCTTACTGGCGAAGAGACGATCTACGCAGGCAACCGCTTTATGATTTATGCGCTGTTCCCTGAGTGTAATATCTCGATTCATAAGATGTGGGGCTTTCAAAAGCAGAACATCGTATTCGCGACTGGTAAATCGATCTTTGATCGCAGCTCAAAAACGAACGTGGGTGAATTGATGCTGCAATACGGTGGCGGCGGTCATATTGCTGCAGGCACTTGTCAGATTGCGATTGATGAAGCGCCTCAGGTTCAACAAGCTCTGATTGAAGTGATTACTGCAGACGGTTAAGCCT
>NZ_JAHGAH010001218.1:0-1008 GCF_030248475.1 Vibrio sp. D173a | reverse complement strand
AAAATACCAAGCGTGACTTACCTGAAACGTACCATGAATGAAGAAGCCAGCCGATACGGTGGCTCGGGTGATGGTGCGACACTGCTGGGTTGGCTCACTCAACTGCCAAACACGCTAGGGCAGGTGGCTACGATTGAAGTCGAGAGTATTCGTTATGACGGCAACCGTTCAGAAGTGCGCTTGCAAGCAAAGAGTTCGGATTTTCAACACTTCGAGACTGCACGTACCAAGTTAGCGGAGAAGTTCTCTGTTGAACAAGGGCCACTTAACCGTAACGGTGATGCAGTCTATGGCAGCTTTACCCTTAAACCATTACAGTAACTCACGTTAGGAGATCAATGATGAGAAATATGATTGAGCCACTCCAAGCGTGGTGGACATCGATTAGTCAACGCGAGCAGAGACTCGTAACTGGGTGCTCTATCTTGTTGATAGTCGGCGTTGTTTATTGGGGATTGCTGCAGCCTTTAAACGCCCGTGCAGAATTAGCACAAAGCCGAATCCAGAGTGAGAAGCAATTGCTGACTTGGGTTACGAATAAAGCGGATGAAATCGTGGATCTGCGCGGCAGTGGCGGCGCAAAGAGTTCAGAGCCATTGAACCGCTCAGTACCCGCTTCAATGCGTCGCTTCAAGATTGAATTGATTCGAGTGCAACCTCGCGGTGATATGCTGCAAGTGTGGGTTAAACCCGTACCATTTAATCAATTTGTGGATTGGCTTACTTATCTAAAAGAGCAACAGGGTGTGGAAGTTGAATTCATGGATATTGACCGCAGTGACACGCCGGGCGTGATTGACGTCAAACGACTACAGTTTAAACGAGGTTAATGTGAAGCGAGGTTCAACTTTAAAATACGGTTTACTCTTTAGTACCATTTTTATCCTGTTCTTTTCGGTTAGCCTGATCCTGCATCTGCCAGCGTCGTTTGCTCTTAAACATGTCCCTAAGGTAAGAGGGCTGCAAATCGATGGTGTGCAAGGTTCTATCTGGCAGGGCAGTGCGAGT
>NZ_JAHGAH010001217.1:0-652 GCF_030248475.1 Vibrio sp. D173a | reverse complement strand
CGCCAGTGCGTTTTCCGCATAGTGAAGGTTAATCACGAACGCAGAGTGCGCATCTTGCGGAGTCACCCCTTGCGGCACAATTCCTGCTAAGCAGTTCACCTGTTTGCAACCTAGCGCTTTGGCGTACTCTATTGCTTTCGGCACTCCCGCTTGGAACTCTTCAACTCTTGCAGGGTCAACCGCAATACCTCGGTCACCCGCCTCCCAATCACCAGCCGGCAAGTTAAACAGCACCTGTTCTAGGTTGTTCTCAACCAACTTCTGTTTGATCGCTTGCGCGTCAAAAGCATATGGGAATAGATATTCGACGCCTTGAAACCCTGCGTCGGCAGCCGCTTCAAAACGATCCATAAAATCCACTTCAGTGAATAACATTGACAAATTAGCCGCAAATTTCGCCATTACTCTGTCCTTCTTATCTGTATTCTTTGAGCACTAAGCCTGTGCCCATTGACGTTCCGTTAAGCTGCTATCGGCTTAACGGAAACACATTATTTGTGCGCAAGCGCAGTCGGTGCGTCTTCGCGAGTCTCCGCTAGCGGCTCAAACTCGTTGATGGCATTGATCTCAACACCCATCGAAATGTTTGTCACTCGCTCAAGCATCAATTCAACAACTACTGGCACTTTATGCTTGTTCATAAGCGCTTTAG
>NZ_JAHGAH010001216.1:0-916 GCF_030248475.1 Vibrio sp. D173a | reverse complement strand
GAAGCTGAGGCCGAATCAAAGCTCAACGCTCGTGAAGCTCAACACAAAGCCGAGTGATGTCTCGCTCACCATTGGCTGAGTTATTAATCAATTACATTGAACAGGGCAAAGGATCGCAACTCTTACTTCTACTTTTTTCTTGTCTGAATCTTGTTAGCACAATTGAGCTTGGATTTTACTAGGAGCGCAGCATGCAGGTCATTCATCACGGTGGAAAAGAGACAGTAACTGGCTCTTGTCATGAATTAAGAGCCGCAGGACAAGCGGTTTTGATAGATTGTGGCTTGTTTCAAGGAGCAGACAGTCGCCCGCTAGAGGTGGATTTTGAAACTGACCAACTCAGTGCCCTATTGCTGACACATAGCCATATTGATCATATTGGTCGCCTTCCTTGGCTGTTAGCGAGTGGCTTCAATCAGCCCATCTTCTGTACTAAGGCCACAGCAGCCATCGCGCCGCTGATGATTGATGATGGCTTAAAACTACAAGGATTCAGCCATAAACAGCGTAAACAGATCTTAAAGCGAGTTCACACTCTTATTCAGCCTCAAAGCTATCAAACGTGGTTCCCACTCCCCAATAAAACTGGCTCTCAAGAGCATAAGGTTCATGGTAGGCCAAATACTCTCCATGCTCGATTTCAACCCGCTGGTCATATCCTTGGTTCTGCTTACATCGAAGTGAAATTACCCAATGAAGATGTGGTGGTCTTCTCGGGCGATTTAGGCCCAAGTAACACGCCCCTTCTTCCTGATCCAGTATCGCCACAGCGCGCGGATCATCTGTTTATTGAATCTACCTATGGTGCGAGCGATCATTCAAATATCACAGAACGCGCCAACACGTTAAACCACATTATTGATCGCGCATTGCTAGATGGTGGCAGTATATTGATTCCCGCATTCAGCGTCGGTAG
>NZ_JAHGAH010001215.1:0-616 GCF_030248475.1 Vibrio sp. D173a | reverse complement strand
GTTCGCTCAATGCATTCAAAAGTCATCAAGCCTATTTCGTTGGATTGATTGGTGCCAAAGCGCTTATTCAGAGCAAGACGCCGAGAAGTTCATTCTTGCCACGCGACTAAATTGGGTCAAAGCGGATGCCTTCGGCTTCGGTATTTTTGATCGTGAAAGTAACGCTCTTATGGGGATGGTAGCGATCAATGAGCTCTACCACACCTTTAATATGGCGAGCTTGGGCTATTGGGTCGCAGACAAATATCAGAGGCAAGGCATAGCAAAAGAAGCCATGTTAGCTTTATTTGAGTTCTGTTTTGCACAGCTCAAACTTACAAGACTTGAAATAGTGTGCGATCTCGACAACCTGCCTAGCCAACATCTGATAGAGGCTTGTGGAGCCACTCGTGAAGCGATAGCTCGAAACCGATTCATCTTTAATGGACAGCCCAAAGATGGCGTGGTCTACGCAGTGCTTCCACCAAGTTATGGGCACGAAAAACGAACATAAACCGATGACATAAAAAAAGAGCTCCTGAGAGCTCTTTTTCGTACGTCTTTATTTAATCTGCTTATTAGTGAAGCTTAAGGTTTGGACGCAATACGCGGTTAATACGGCCTACCAACATCATCA
>NZ_JAHGAH010001214.1:0-1472 GCF_030248475.1 Vibrio sp. D173a | reverse complement strand
ACCTAACCGATGTAACGCTCGATGAAGTTTTGGCAGTGGTACAAGACCTGTACGGTTACGACATTGAGAAACGTGGAAAGGTTATCCAGATCTTCCCTGCAGGTCTACGCACGGTCACGATCCCAGTTGATTATCTGCAATTGAAGCGCGCGGGTCGCTCTTTGACGACGATTACAACCGGTACGATTACTAACTCAGACTCGAGTTCATCAAGCACTTCGAGCTCAAGTTCTAACTCAAATTCCTCGTCAAACTCTTCGAACTCCTCTTCTTCGACGGGCGGTACTGAGATAGAAACAACCTCAGAAAGCGATTTTTGGCCACAGCTTGAAGCCGCAGTGATGCATTTGATTGGCAGCGGTGATGGTCAAAGCGTGGTGGTGACACCACAAGCGAGTGTGATCACTGTTCGTGCATACCCTGATGAGATTCGTGAGGTTCGCCAGTTCTTAGGTATTTCTCAAGAGCGCTTACAACGTCAAGTGATTCTAGAAGCCAAGATTTTAGAAGTGACATTGAGCGATGGTTACCAACAAGGGATTAACTGGACCAAGATGTTCTCATCTAACGGTACCAACTACACCATAGGTACCGGCAATATCGTGAAAGATACGGCTGGTGCGATTACACCAGTGACGCTCCCAGGGCTTGATCCTGTTGGTGCGCTATTGGGTGGTCAATCGAACATCGTGCTATCCGGTGGTAGCTTCGAGGGGGTGTTGAGCTTCATGGGCACTCAGGGTGACCTAAGCGTGCTTTCTAGCCCACGCGTAACCGCATCGAACAACCAAAAAGCTGTGATCAAAGTGGGTACGGATGAGTATTACGTAACCGACCTATCCAGTGCCGTGGGCAGTGGTGACAACGCTAACGTAGCGCCAGAGGTTGAGTTAACACCGTTCTTCTCAGGTATCTCACTGGACGTAACACCGCAGATTGATGACACCGGCAACGTGTTCCTTCACGTTCACCCAGCGGTTATCGATGTGAGCGAAGAGACCAAATCTCTTAACCTTGGTTCAACCACCGGTACCGTCGAACTGCCGCTAGCAAGAAGCTCGATCCGTGAGTCTGACTCAGTGATCCGTGCTCGTAACGGCGATGTGGTTGTGATTGGTGGCTTGATGAAGTCTAACGTCAGCGATGTAACGTCTAAAGTCCCATTCTTTGGTGATATCCCTGCTCTAGGTCACCTGTTCCGTAACACCAGTCAACTGACACAGAAAACAGAATTGGTGATCTTACTTAAACCGACCATTGTTGGCGTTAATACATGGCAGAGTGAGCTTGAGCGTTCGCGCGATCTTCTGCAGCAGTGGTTCCCGGATGAAGAGTAATCTTTCTGTATCTGTTGTCTATGAGTCATAGAGGTGAGCATCGATGTACCAAGCTCATTTTGGTTTTGAACAACCTCCATTCTCACTGACTCCGAATACTGAGCTCTTCTACGGATTAGCACCGCATTTTGAAGC
>NZ_JAHGAH010001213.1:0-712 GCF_030248475.1 Vibrio sp. D173a | reverse complement strand
CGATCTTCTTGAGCTCTTTGCTCCGAAGATCTGGGGTGTTGCTATACATGTTCTCAATCAGCCATGACCATTTATCTGACTGAAGCAATGCGCTGATCTTTTCACTCTCTTTACGAGCGCGTTTTAAACTCCATTGAGGCGAGATGCCAGCATGTGCCATCACAAATTCATCATGTTCTTGAAGCAGCGGTTGTTCACGTAACCAACTGAGTAGTGCTTCTTTGTCCGGAGCATCTAAGATCGGTTGGGTTTTGTCTTTTGCTTTCGCAGTGAATAAACCTAGAGATACTGCCAGTAGGTGAAGATCATGATTGCCCAATACAACCTTCGCAGAATCGCCGAGGTCACGAATATATCGAAGTGCCTCTAGCGATTTCGGTCCACGAGCAACAAGGTCTCCGGCAACCCATAAGGTATCTTTGATTGGATTGAATTGGATCTGCTCAAGGAGCTGCTGAAATTCATCAAAGCAGCCTTGAATATCTCCGACAATATAATTCGGCAAAGTTAATTCCTGTAAAATCGGTAGGGAAGGCTAAGGGTTAGTTGAGAATGTTGGGGATTGCCAATCGAAACGGCTCGATTTCAGCAATGAACTCTGCCCCTTTGCTGTCGGTCATGATGTAGTGTCCCTGCATCACTCCCACTGGGGTCTCAATGACAGTGCCACTGGTGTATGTGTATTCGTCACTGGACTCAATCACAGGCTGCT
>NZ_JAHGAH010001212.1:0-511 GCF_030248475.1 Vibrio sp. D173a | reverse complement strand
GTCGGGTGAAGTGAATCAGAGTGTGGTCGATATTCGCGATCTAAGTGCGCAAATTCTAGAGCAGGCCTCGAAATCTGAAGAGCAAGGAAACCAAATTGATACCTTATCTCAGCAGCAGCAAGCGCTAGTTAATCAATTTAAGGTTTAAAGACTTTTTGCGCTTTAAAAACAACAAAGGGACACGCATCAACGTGTCCCTTTTTGTTTGCTCAGAATTCGAATTACTCTTCGATAAACCAATAGCCTTTGTTGACGAGGTCGGTAATAAGCGCAATGCCAGACGGGCTTACCGTTTGTTCTGATGTGATCACTGGTTCATTACACAATGATGTCAGTAGTGCGCTGTCATTCTCGTCGACTCTAATGACTTCGCCGTTAATGTAAGCAACATTCGCTTCTACTTCGTGGTATAGGGCTTTAAGGCCTGACACTTTGTAAATCTCACCCTGTGACGCAAGGTGGTTACACACTTCTTCCGCATTCCACAGTGGTTCAGGAGCAACTATATCAA
>NZ_JAHGAH010001211.1:0-780 GCF_030248475.1 Vibrio sp. D173a | reverse complement strand
GATGCAGCGTAAAGAGAGCCGCGGCTTGCACTACACTCTTGACTACCCAGAGTTTGCTGAAGACAGCGGCCCGACTATTCTGACGCCAAATAAAAACTAAGGCGCTAAAACATAACGACTTAAAGGGAGCACGGTGCTCCCTTTTTGTTTTTCAGCCACACCAATAACTGGCGATAGTCCTCATCTCGACAGCTGTCACGCCAAATCATTAAAGGCTCTCCCTGCTTAAACTTCAGCACAACAAACAGCGAGTGCCACACCGTATCGCTGGATTGTACTAACCGGCGCTCTCCATTAATCAATAGTTCATGGTTGTCATTGAGCTCTAGAATACCAACAGCCACTGGCCAACCGACATTGTTATCGCGCAGCAACCAAAAGAGCAGAGCAAATATATAAAGGGTTGCGATGCGAGGGATATTTGAGATGGTGACAAAAAACAAAAGGCACCACAGAGTGGCGCCTTTTGCGAATAATGCGTAATACGAAGGGCTAAGCTTGAACTTAACGAACCTTGCTGAGGTTATGTGCAACAATTTTATCGACCATTGATGCGTGACCTAGGTTTTCACTACGACCGTGGCCCATCACCCATGTAAACAAGTCGGGATCGTCACACTCTAGTAGCGATACAAAATCACGTTGCTCCTGCTCTTGCAATGAATCCTAACATTCCTCAAAAAAGGGCATGATGACTACATCAAGCTCTAACATACCGCGGCGGCAGCCCCATTTAATTCGTGCTTTCTGCTCTGCAGTGTACATTGGTTATCCTCACCT
>NZ_JAHGAH010001210.1:0-703 GCF_030248475.1 Vibrio sp. D173a | reverse complement strand
TGCCTTACATGCACAGTGAATCTCTGGTGATTCATCAACAAGCGGTCGAGTTGTTCAGTCAAACTGGATTAGAGCATAATTTGGATTTTGAGTTGAAGCACAAGGTGATTATTGAAAAGTTTGGTCGTTATCCGCATCGCAATGAAATACTCGGGCGTGTCTCAACGCCTCAAGAAATCGAGTTCTTGCAACAGCCGGGTTCAAGCTTTTAGCTCCTATATCAAGTCGCAACGACCTAAATCAAATATAAAAGAGCTGACGATCGCCAGCTCTTTTTCACTTCTAATCACCTTTCATCATGGTGCTTGATTCAAATCCCAATCGTATTCATAGCCAATGTTTTTAGTCTTTGTTAATGGTTGTGCTCTGTATTGGTTCATGTGCTCAAACAGTTGCTTCTCTGTACCAAAGTCGGCAATAAACCAATCATAAATAGACGAGAGCTGCAGTTTATTGTTTAGATTCAGTACCCCCTTGTCACTGTTCGCAAAGTCACGAGCAGCCTGCTCAAGTAGTGCTTCAGTGTTGTCTGCAGTGAAGGCTTCAGCCTGAAGGTTGGGGCATCCTAAGCTAGCGCAATTGACAGCGTAATGGGTTCTTGGATCCTGCCAAATCGGACGTAAAATTCGGTGCTCAATATCGTTCAGGGTTAGAGTTTTACCATCTATGGTGACCACGTCATCTCCCCAAGGCCCAAAGCTGA
>NZ_JAHGAH010000121.1:0-1433 GCF_030248475.1 Vibrio sp. D173a | reverse complement strand
TAGAATATCACTGTAAATTTTACCTGTAAAAGATCATCTAAAGACATACCGTTCTTATGAGAATAAATATGTAGACTACGTATGCAAAATTAATATAAGAATAAATATTTAAGAAAAAGCTATCGCTTCGCTCAAAGGAACCTCCCATCAAAAGCAATTAACATCACAGTACAATTCAGAATAAACAAATGCTTTTGACGGGCCCCAACAGCCAGCTTTAATTACTTACAACAAAACAAGACCCAATATCTAGCTGGCTGCGCTGAACATTTCTTTTGTCATACGACAGGAAGCTAAAGAGCATATACGCATAGTTCCGTGAAAAGTCTTACTCGCTACGCTCGCGCATTCTAGCAAGGCCAAGGGCAATTTTTGTACCGGAATCACTGTGAATAAAAGAAAGCTTTTGAGAGCTCGGGAAGGACGTATCTTACTCACTTCGTGAGCGCGTTTTAGTATTCGTCGCACAGCGACTCATGAAATGAATGGTTACGGCGTCACAATTTGCGGTTAAAAAAATGGCGAAATGTCATTAACACTTCGCCATTATGTCGGAATGAAACTAAATCATTAGTTGATGAGTTTTGAGATCTCATCTTCAGTAAGTTCTGTCGTTTGCGCGATAAGAGATATATCAATGCCTGCTGAAAGCATTTTCTTTGCTATTGCTAGTTGGGTTTCTTGACTACCTTGTTTGCGACCTAATTTTTCTCCTTCTTGTCTACCTTGCTGTAGACCTTGTTTTAAACCTTGTTCGCGGCCACGCGCTTCTAATTGTTCTGCTACTGTCATGAACCGTTCCTCATGCTCTGGCACTTGCTTCGCTAAAGTTCGCATCAAATCTTCTAGATTGGATGTTTCCCCTACTCTAAGCAAATACTCCACTAAACTATCTAACTGTTTGCTGGTTATTAAACGCTCTAATAACAGTGTAACCAGTGTGTCTGTAAAATCCAACAAATCTCTTTGTCGTACATGTTTCTGTACCAGCTCTAGCAAGGCCACTCGTTTATGTCGAATGATGTCATCATCCGGTATCACGGTGACATCCACCAAAGGGAAAGATTGACCATAAAGCAACTGAGCTATCTCTGGTTTTTCAAATTCATCCAACCAATTCGTACTGTATGGGTAAGGGCTGGTTTTTCCATGGTAAAACAGCAATGGTACGACTAAAGGTAACTTCTCATTTCCTGCATCAAGGTGTTGTTGCATCGCGGCAATAGCGTACCGCATCAATCGAAAGCCCATGTGTTTGTCTGGGCTGCTTTGATGCTCTATCAAAGCGTACACATACCCTACCCCACTGTCCGTTTCCATTGAGTACAGTACATCGGAATAATACGGCACTAACTCATCTTCCAAAAATGAACCTGATTGAAGCTGGAGCGTATCGAGGTTGCAGATTTGTTTGATGTGTCCTGGTAAGTGAA
>NZ_JAHGAH010001209.1:0-547 GCF_030248475.1 Vibrio sp. D173a | reverse complement strand
CCCACACAGCCTGAAAGAGCTACCGACACCACTGCCAGAGCTACGATCTTTGTGATTGTTTTTTTCATAACGATCTCAGTTAATTAATATACTCGCCCAAAAAAAAGGCGCTGGATAGTAGCAGTCACTTTCTTCTGAATTATCAGCAAATTGTCAGAAATAAAACGCTAAGCAATTAACTTGATTAAGATTAAATCAACGCCAATTCCATTCTCAAACACACCTCATCAAAAATTTTTGTCGTCACCGTAAAGTGATTGATTCGTACTAAAAATCAACGATTGGTACATTCCGATTTAATCCATTATCCATTCGTTGAGAAACCTAAATGGCAAGACTAAAACCTCACCAACCATTCGAACTCCTTGGTCAAACTGTACAACCAGGCCAACGAGTGTAGATTGAGCTGCAAGCGGCTCAGCTGAATACCCATTCTCCGTTGTCGATCCCTATCGAGGTGATTCATGGTCGCCTAGGGGGTCCAACGTTGATGGTGAACGCAGCGATTCACGGTGACGAGCTCAATGGTGTTGAGAATCCACGTCAA
>NZ_JAHGAH010001208.1:0-790 GCF_030248475.1 Vibrio sp. D173a | reverse complement strand
GAGACGTATCAGCTGCATTGGGATGGCGAGGTGATTTATCAGAGCCATCGACACCCAATCTACCAAGCTCAGATCGAGCAATGGCTCACCGAACAGCAAGCCTACTACTGCGAATGTACTCGCAAACAGATCAAGGCCCTCGGTGGCTTTTACAATGGTCACTGTCGTGATGCTGGTCTTGATGACAATGGGCAGCGTGCGGTGCGTTTAGTAATGAACCACCCAATCGAGTCATTTGATGATATTCGTCATGGCACCATGAGCATTCCTGCAGATCTCGCCAAAGAAGACTTTATCATTAAGCGTCGTGACGGCCTGTTTGCGTATAACCTTGCAGTCGTTTTAGATGATATCGCTCAAGGCGTTACAGAAGTCGTGAGAGGCGCAGACCTGATTGAGCCGACAGGACGCCAAATCAGTCTGTATAAGGCCCTGAATCAGCCACAAGTGAGTTATCTACCCCTGCCTTTAGCAACCGATGCGACAGGCAACAAACTCTCAAAACAGAATCACGCGAAAGGGATTGACCTAGACAACCCAAAACCGGCTCTGCTGAGTGCAATGCACTTTCTCGGTTTCACTTTACCTCAAGACATTGAGCAAGGTTCTTTGAGCGAGATTTTAGCTTGGGGTTGCCAGCATTGGCATATCAATCAGCTACCCGATACACTGCATAAAGAGCACCGTGATTGACACGTTCGCGGCATGAAATCGTGTAAACGACACATAAAAATGCCATAACCCTTAGGTGTGTATAAGCGGACAATGTTCTCAAATGGCTTCCGCTAGG
>NZ_JAHGAH010001207.1:0-576 GCF_030248475.1 Vibrio sp. D173a | reverse complement strand
CAAATGGCATAGAAGTTCACACTGTAAACAAAGTGGGCTATCGCCTTTCAATCACAGAGCCGCCACACCCCGCTTTGTTAGAGAAATTCAGTGCTCAAAACGCAGAAGATAAAACACACCCAGAGGTCAAAGTGGTTCAGAAAGACGTGCTTGCGCCACCAGTATGTGACACCGTCACTCAAGCTGACATAGAAAGTAACGACAAAGACGACAAGGGTTTAGGGATTAAAGAGTCACAAGATAAAGAGCCAAACCAGATCGAAGCACTCGAGCTTACCAATCGTCAAACCTCGTCACTTTGGCAGAGTGTAAAAAACTCGATAAGTGTGGTTATTGAGAAGTGGACCGCTAAGAAATGGTCTAACGGCAACATGGATAACAACCAGAAAGCAGGTGTGTTTCAGACACTCGGGTTTATCGTCGCAATGAGCCTTCTCGTCGTCACCGCGTATTACTCTTGGGTAGGTCAATCAGACGATGATTTGGCACAACAGCATTTTCAAAAACTGACGAACAGCAATCAAACGCTCTACGTCAATGATGAGTCAGAATATCTACTGGCTTTGCAGATTCTAA
>NZ_JAHGAH010001206.1:0-791 GCF_030248475.1 Vibrio sp. D173a | reverse complement strand
TCACCGTATACTTATCTCAATGGAAAATCTAGCCTTGCTAGCTTATTCCGCCAGTAGAGCAGTAAGCATGCCGCTGTATTTTGCTGCTTGCTTATCTTCTTTTAAGCGCTCCGCACGAATGATAGCTCTGAAGTCCATAAGGGCTGCATCAAAGTCATCATTCACGATCACGTAGTCATACTCATTATAATGAGAGATCTCTGACTTCGCTTCGCTCATGCGTTTCGCAATAACTTCTTCGCTATCTTGGCCTCGAACGTTTAGACGACGCTCTAGCTCACCGTTTGATGGTGGAAGAATGAATACACTCTTCGCTTGAGGCATCTGTTCGCGGATCTGACGAGCGCCTTGCCAGTCGATATCTAGGAATACATCGATACCGCGCTCTAGGTTCTCTTCAATCCAAACGCGTGACGTACCGTAGTAGTTGCCAAATACTTCAGCGTACTCTAGGAATTCATTCTTCTTGATGAGGTCTTCAAAATGATGTTTCTCTACGAAGTGGTAGTGAACACCATTTTCTTCACCAGGGCGCATACCGCGAGTGGTGTGTGAAACAGATACCTTCATTGCGTAGGTTGGATTGGTTTCTAGCATTGCTGAGATCAAGCTCGATTTACCTGCGCCACTAGGTGCAGATACGATGTAAAGAGTACCTTTGCCCATCTGTATGTTTCCACTGTTGGTTGGATTGAGTGAAGGCGTTGCCCTCCACTATAAAAGATAGCACTGACCGAACTTTTGCTCACCCTCTCGAATGTGCAGTGCACAAGCAAAGTGGCGAAAATTAG
>NZ_JAHGAH010001205.1:0-1003 GCF_030248475.1 Vibrio sp. D173a | reverse complement strand
ACAGACTTTATTGCCATCGGGATCACGCAAATAAGCCATGTAAAGTCGACGAACGCCTGAATCTCTTATTCCCGGCGCATCTTCAATACTGGTGCCACCATTTTCTAAACCGATACGGTGCCATTCATCGACCGCCTCTGGCGAACTCGCAATAAAGCCTACTGTCATTCCGTTACCAGCACTGGCAGGGTCGCCATTAATAGGTTGAGTTAACCCCAACACACCGTGTTCTGATAAGTAGAGGCAACGACCTTTGGGGTCAACCACACCCTCGGCCCGCCCTAACGCTGCTAGTGTCGCATCGTAAAATGATTTTGCCCTTTCGATACTTTGTACACCTACAAAAACATGGCTAAACATAAACTGTCCTTATGTGTGAGATTAGCGGTCAAAAGGGAATAATTTTCAATTCGCTTACGTTCCAACAACGCAATTAGGGTATGATTCGGTTTCAGCTCTTATATAACTCACAAAGACGACCGTATGCCTTCACTATCATTTTCATTCATCCCCGTTGGGGTTCGCTTTATGTTGCTCTCAGCATTAGGTTTTGCACTGATGTCAGCGTGTGTAAAGTACGTGAGTAACTACGGTATACCAGTGTTTGAGATTGTCGCGGCTAGGGCTCTGGTCTCACTGATCATTAGCTACGTCGATGTGAAGCGCAAAGGAATTTCCGTCTGGGGTAATAACAAGCCGCTGCTATTTGTCCGAGGTGCAGTAGGTACTGCGGCTTTAATGTGTGTTTACTACGCCGTCACCACCCTACCACTGGCAGAAGCAACCATTCTTCAATACGTACATCCCGTATTTACTGCCCTACTCGGTGTTTTATTTCTCAAAGAGCGCATACAGACATCGACTATGATCTGCATTGCCTTCTGCCTTGCTGGTCTTTTTGTCATGGTTCAACCCAATATGAGCAGCGACATCACCAACGACCTGCCGCTGTTTAGCATCATGATTGCTCTGATTGGCGCATTTGGTAGTTCTATCGCCTATG
>NZ_JAHGAH010001204.1:0-574 GCF_030248475.1 Vibrio sp. D173a | reverse complement strand
GGAGTCAAATCGAACGTGAGGCAGAAGGACAAACTGTCTACTTTCACGCTTGGGGTGGTAGCCAAGAGATCAACCGCTACATTCAATGGGCAGGCAAACAGCTACAACAAAACCATGGTGTAACACTCAAACACGTTAAAGTGACTGACATAGCGGAGACGACCACTCGTCTGGTCGCTGAAAAAGCCGCAGGTAAAAACAGTGGCGGTAGTGTTGATATGGTCTGGATCAACGGTGAGAACTTCCGTTCTATGAAAGACAACGCGCTACTGTTTGGTCCTTTCACGCAAACACTGCCTAACTGGCAATATGTCGACAAATCACTTCCGATTGATGTCGACTTCTCAGAGCCAACCGAGGGCTTAGAAGCACCTTGTGGCGTTGGTCAACTGGTCTTCATTCACGACCAAGAGACATTAAACAATCCGCCTAATTCATTCTCAGAGATGTTGAGCTACGCGCAAGCTTACCCAAATCGTCTGAGCTACCCTCGCCCACCGGAGTTTCATGGTACAAGCTTTGTTAAGTCTCTGCTGATTGAGCTGACCTAGAATAACCCTGCTCTGTCTAAGCC
>NZ_JAHGAH010001203.1:0-824 GCF_030248475.1 Vibrio sp. D173a | reverse complement strand
CGTTGTGCTGATCTCAATATGAATGATGGCCAGGGCCGCGTAGCTCGCACGGATCTCATTTGGCATCGATTCGATGTATTAAAGCAACCAACCGAACACAATAAGATTGTTGAGTACGGTTTGGTGGCGGAATACAAAAAATGTCTAGAGCTCGCCTCTCAGATAGAAACCATTGACCAAACCATGCTCAAGCAACGCCGCTTCTCAGCACTGATGCACAGTATTGAAGAAGAAGAACGTATCGTAAAAGATCTGCTTGGTTCAAATGAACCTGAGACCCTCTATTTCCTGTGGTCACAAACGGGCAATATTGAAGCGCGTCGCAGTTTCCTTCAATTGGAGGGCAGTGATGCTCTCAATACCGCTGAGCTGCAATACGCTCTAGCCACCTTCTATACAACGCGAGATCACGAGAAAACTGTTAAGTTACTCAACAACGCTCTCACGCTGTCCAACGGCTCAACTGTTAACACCGAGATTTTTAAATCTCTCGCAAGCATCAATCACAGCCTTGGGAATATGGAAAAAGCCTATTTATGGGCGATGGTTGCTAAGCAGTTCAATGTACCAATAGCGTCAGAGTCCGAACTCAAAGTGCTGTATCACTTTCCGAATGAAGTTTATGAGAAGCTGCAAGACGATGCCGATTACGTTGTAGAAGCAATTGAAGATGGACGCTACCAGCCTTCATTAGTTTCTAAGTAGGAGACGGTTGCTAATTAAGAGATGTACACTCGCTTACTATCTATGACAAACACTGGCTATCTAGAATAAACACCTAGTATGTAGAACAAACAAAAACAGCTACCCTTTGTTGGTAGCTG
>NZ_JAHGAH010001202.1:0-596 GCF_030248475.1 Vibrio sp. D173a | reverse complement strand
GCCACATCCACAACGGCGTTAAAGACAGTGCCAACAGGGCATTGAAGAACTGCAGAAATCCAACACCGAACAGCAAACGAACCCCCTGCAAATCATTATTAATGATCGAGATTAGTCGGCCAGATGCGAATTGAGAGTGGAAACTGTTTGGCAGTCGATTGGGCTTTTCCAGAAGCGTATTTTTTAGCGAAGCTTCTGTAATACGGCCCGGGTTAAGTGCGTAAATTCGTGACCAGATTCGGACAATGATCATCGATACCGACATCACTACGATGATTGTGATGTAGGTTTTCAACTGCTGGTGACCCGCGCTTGATGCATCATCAATCAGGTCGATCGCCAACTGAATGTAGCGTGGGATCTCCACCTGCAGCCAGTTAACGAGAAAAATGAAAATTATCGCAAGCAGATAGGACTTACGATTTAGGCGCAGGTAATGCGCGAAAAACTGAGACTTAGTCATATAGGTCTTTCTTTGAGCGTTGGGGAGCTCTATTAACAGGTATGGATGGGCGTTAATCGTTTACGGTACAAAGGTAACCCAAAAAGAGTTAGTTGACAAGGTCCACTATAATTAAAATCCAATATCCGTTTAA
>NZ_JAHGAH010001201.1:0-830 GCF_030248475.1 Vibrio sp. D173a | reverse complement strand
CACACCCGCCTTTAAGGTCTCATATTGACCAATGAGCCCCTCGTTTTTGGGATTCTCCGCGCTCAGTTTGGTGATTTCACTGTCTATGTATTCTAGATCTGGTAACGCTTGCGCCCACGCGTCCACGGTTGTCACCGCAACACACAATGTCAGTATCCATAACATCAAAGTCTTTGATGCATGACTAGGCCTCCAATTGAACACACTTTTCTCCCTACACAGGCTAACTAAACTTACCTAAGTGTAGGAACGATTTAACGATTCTGCTTTTTAATTCAATTAATTAGACTGAAATAAAACAGCCCGCACATTTTCAGTGCGGGCTGTTAGATAAGACAATGAATTTCACAAGATTTTGGCTCTTTAAAGGCTTAAGCTTCCTCAATACTGAGCACTTTCTGTTTTAGTCACGGCGACCGTTAAGCACAAATTCATGCTTGTCAGAAGGTGTCATGAAACGCACACCACCGTCAGACGCTTCGTTGCGACCCTGCAGTTTTGGCTCTGGTGCAATGCGTTCAGATTGAACTTGGTTGTCTGAGGTAAGGGTCATATCAATCGTGCCTGTGTAGTTACCGTCAGAAGCAAAAGCAGTATTCATTGAGATTGCCATTAGACCTAGTGCGATTAGCTTTTTCATACATCACCTCATTTTTCTTTCTGTATTATGCGTTGAGTCGATATCAATTGCTGTTCAATTGAATCTTTCGTTTTGGTGTCTTCAGTTTCGATGTAGTTACTTTAGCGCTAAGCCCTTATTCTCACGAAGAAAACCAAGATTTCCAAAATAGAAACTCACTCGCGGTGCCCCATCTATCAAGGCACATAGA
>NZ_JAHGAH010001200.1:0-619 GCF_030248475.1 Vibrio sp. D173a | reverse complement strand
TACACCTGCAACCATCTCTTTGAGGCTGGCATTGACGTGATTCTCAACGGCTCCTCGAACAGTGTATAGTTGCTGAATAGACAGTAGTGATACTGTGACTAGCAGTAAGGCCGATGATGCTGCGACCACCTTATGGCTAAATTTCATTTAATAATCCCCTTCTCACAGGCTTTGCGAAGACCAAATTAACTATTGTTTTTATTGTTCTATATATATCGGCAAATAAATTTCTTACTTGAAGATATTTTCACAAAAAAGATTACAAAAGCACAACAAAATAAACAACATAAAATTCCGTATATTGCCAATTTATATATTTCTCATTAAAGTTCAGAGACTTGTGGCAACAAACGGTTAAACGTTTGCGCGCCCATGATGCATAAGGCTTGGGCTGTTTTCATGCCAAGCAAGAAGGAGTGTTAACCTAGGTATTCTTTTGGTGTATGTGATGGGTGTAATTTATAGAAACAAAGGTGTGGTTAAATATTGTGCAGCTTGTTTTATATACGAAGGAAAATAAAAAGCCCCACATAAGTGAGGCCTTTAATATATTTGTACGATGTTTATTTAGAATATCATATGCGCGACACCAGCGACGACTGGAAGCGTAATCAGCGTA
>NZ_JAHGAH010000120.1:0-17845 GCF_030248475.1 Vibrio sp. D173a | reverse complement strand
TGTGGGGAGCCCTCAGGGTTAGGCCCCCTTCTGCAATGGCGAAGTAATTGCCATGAGCTATGAGCTCAAGGCCTTTCACCCTCATCTCACCACTTTTTTCGAGTCCACCAAAAGCCACGGACAGAATAAGTTCGTTGTTATCTGTTGCGCTAAAATAAATAACATAGCGGTCATCAACTAATAATTGACAGCGACCTTCTTCAGAAAAGTTAAGTGGCGGTAGCTCATTTATCTCACAAAACTCATTTAATAGAACTTGTAGTGTATTCATCGCAATTCCCTCTATTTACTCTCTCTAGTAAACCGTAAGTAGATATTTTGCGATGTCGAAATTGGCTTTTATTTTGTTGTTTTCCATTACCTCCAGTGAACTACTGCACAAAATAATAGAAATAAATACTTAAATAAAATTTAGCGAAATGAATATAAAAATCCGTTTTAAACAAGATATTTAAAGATAAGAATCCGTCAATAATTTTAATTTATTAATTCAAGGAGAAAACATCAAAACCAGTAATAAAAACTTATTACTTCGGTTTCACACTTCAATGTTTATATATAACTCACAACGAAAAAGAGCGACTTTCGTCGCTCTAAATATGGAGTGGATATTTACTTAATCCCGTGAAGGCTAAGCTCTGCGCTTAAAGCGAGAGGCGTAAATGAATCGTTTCTAAGCTCAGCAATCGCATACAGCATACGCCCCATACGACCGTTACCATCCGTGAAGCCATGGTAGCCAATCACGCCAGCAAACAACTGCTTACCAAGATCTTTATCTGCCACTGGGTTTTCTTTCAAAAAGCCCTCTATGTGCTGTTTTAGCATGCCTTCACCACCAATGCTTGATGGAAGTGCGCCGCCAGCCGTCGCTGGGCCTCGGTAATCTCTTTCAATATTCGGCACCGCTCGCGCATGAAGCTCTTTTAAGTTATCCATGTTCAGCAAGTCTTTATCATTGGCCGCGTACTCTTTAAGAAGCGCGGTAATATTATCAGCATCGTTTCCTTTCGAAGTCGATGCGTTAATGATCCAAGCCGCCGCGCGTTCAAGGTTGTTCGTCGTACCCGTTTTATTGAACTTATCTTCCGCTAGCGAATCCGCATAGACACCCGAACTCAAGTCTTTGTTTGCCAAACCTTCAATATGTGCTTGTGCCGCTTTTAAGTTCTTAACCTCGGTTTCAAATACAACTTCCAAGCCCATCGCGGTATTTGGGTTATTCTTCACGCCCATCGCACCGCCACCAAAAGCTTTAACCACTTTGCCAGCTAATGCTTTTGTTGCACCCTCACCAATTTGTGACTTCAAGTCCTGTCCTGATTTCGTATCCAATAGCGCTTCTGACATCGCGCGCTCAGCCAATTGGTTAAGTTCACCACTGTATGACTTAATCGCCTGAGCATCAAGTCGGCTAAAGGCATTTAACACATCGGCCGGCGTTTTAAGGCTGGCATCTTTAAACAGCATTTGACCGTGCTCAACAGAAGAACTGGTTTGCAAGCGCTGAGCTTGTCCATGCTCGTTATCGAATACCGATTTCGTAATCGCTTTCGCTACTGAGTCTGTGTTGCCTTCTCTAAATAGCTTACCCGTAGCTTCAAAGAATCGAGCGACTGCACTATTGCTTGGGTTTGAACGAACAAACTGCTGAGTATCTGCATCGATCTTATATTCCTTGCCACCAACATTGAGTTTGCCTTCACTTAGAATCTCATTTCGCGCTTGCGGAAGTGCCGCTTGAAGTGCGCTTACGTTTCCAAAACTAATCATTATTTATACCCTTAATGTGGCAAATTGAGCCGCATCTATTGTCTGTGTTTGTTTCTGTTCTTGCGCCGCTTGCTCCTGCGGGCTTGCTGACAGCTTTAACCAATCAACAAATTGAGCAATCGACGTTTCAAAATATGTCTCGGTTAACATCGTTTGATGAATGTGAATAAAACCGATGTAGCCAGCATCTTCATCCCAACAGACGTAGGGCTCATCTTTTGTTAATGCTGCTTTCATGTGTTTAAAATAAACATCCGGATGCGGTTTCTCACCGGAGATTAAGCCAATAAGCGTTAGCTTCTCTTCATTTGAGCGAAGTGTAATCGCCACTTCGTTATCAATAATTAAGCGGCAACAACCTTCTTCATCAAATTCCAGCGTTTCTATTTGGCAACGCTTTGCAAAGTCGTTTAGAAGGGTCGATATAAATCCGTTGACCATCTGATTTACATTCCTATTTTTGTATTTATTAGTATTTACATCTCTGCGGTTTAGATAAGCGCAGAGTGTTGGCTGATGGGGTTATTATGCTGAATACAGATGGGTGAATATGCTAGATATGGTCGGCTTTTTTTCATTTTAAGTCGTTTATGATAAGACACATGATGAGAATAGAAAAAGCTCAGCATAGTGTGCTGAGCTTTACTGTTTCAGTCTCAAGCAAGCTAAAACTGTTGAGAGACCTCGAGTTGAATAGACTTACTTAAGTTATTGAGCTTCTTGGCTAAACAAAGCCACCAGAGTACATTGGCTTAAAGGCTTCTGTTGCCACTTTATCCGCATTCGCCACACTGACGCTGGTTGCACTGGACTCTCGGCTCAGTACCACAACCTTGGTTTGCTCTTCCATGTTCGAGGGATTTTTCTTGATATGATCAATCAAGTCAGAAAGTTCTGCCTCTCCTTTTGGATCGCTTTGACCACTTAGGCCCGCTTTCTCCATCTCTGGCGTCGTTATGCGTATGGTCACATGAGGTTTGCGGCTCCCCGTAGCCACTTCTGCATCGTAAATTCGCTTTTTCATCGCCGTATTGGCTGAAGGCGGGTAACCTTTCTCCAGGTGTAAGGTATAGCTTTGTTCCACAGTAAAAGACGTCCCTGCAGGAACCAAGATTTCTCTCTCACCTTCCGCATTACTGATGGGTTCAATATTCACCCCAAGGTCTGGCGCCGGGTTAATGACCAAAAGCGCACCTTTCGCCATATAACTTTGTGCCACGTCTGGAGCACGCGTTGTACTCATAAAGCCAGGAAACTGAAAACCGGTTCCCTTCTCTAACGCAGCATCGGCAACACTGGTGTGACAGCCGTGCCAGACTTTACCGGAGTATCGTTCAAACATTGGAGAGTCTATCGCAGCCTGTAACATATCCACGTTCTGGCGATACTCTTTCTTCGCTTGCGCTCGCTCAGCAGAACTCGTGTATTGATTACGTTTTAGGAACGATTGAAGACGCATCTCCATTTCACTCTCGTTCTTTGGTGGAGCAAAATCGCCGTAGCCTGGGTTGATAATATTTGCGCCATTCCCTGTATAGAATCGAGTCGTCGCCAGCAGCATCGCGTTAATCAGCGTCGCTTGGTTATTTGCATCATCACCAATGGCTTCTAATACCGCTTGTTGGCGTTCAGCTGGTGTGGCTTTGCTGCTCGCGATATACTGTAAAAAAGCTAACGCATCTTGGTGATCAGGTTTGTTTTTGAACACCAACTGAGCATCAAGCATGTTCGACTTATCTACCGTGCGAAAGGTTTCCCACACGTCATTACGCTCACCGTAACGAAAAACATTACTTAGCGATCCTTCCTGTGAAGATTCCGCCAACAAAGACGCAGCATTACCGAGAAGCTGTTGGTATTGCGCAGGAGACTTACCCTCCAACCAGTTGCCTAACGCTTCCGCTTTAACACCATCGATAAATGGTTGCCCTGACGGTTTTCGCTCAGGCAATTCCGGCATGGTTCGCTGCTCGGTATTGTATAACTTCAAGTCATTCATATTTTGCGGAGCGTAGTGAATTTTCTCTGAAGCTAGGCCAAAGGTATCGTCTGCTTCTTGATCACTCTGCGCGGCCTGCGCCAGAACATCAAGATACTTACTCCCTGCATATTGTGATGGGTAGCCTTTCCCTTGAGTCACAGATTGATCGAACTCTTCGACACTCATTTTCACCGGTTCAATCGCGGGTAGATGAACCTCTTGTCCATTTAGTGTGATTGTCTTGGCATCCATACCGGGTAAGTCGATGTCTTGGGTTATCAGCCCCTCGTAAGCACCAAGCCAATTGCCCTTCTCACGTGCTTGCCACGTCATCATGCCATCACTGTCTACTGTCGCAGCGCCGTGGTCATTGTGCTCCATTGCATAAGCATCCAGTGCTCCCATGATCTCTGTAAAGCTGTGATCACGCGGCTGAATCATCCACCCCAACAGCAAGGCTCGAAAGGCTTGCGCTTCAGAAGCAGGCATTTTGAGAAGGCGTGCCACTTCGTACATAAAAGAGGTGGTACTGGATGGCCCCGCAAACATAGGTAACTTCTTATCCATGTTTTGTTGGCGCCAGTTGACCGAAGTTGGTTTATCGTCGCCAATCGTGGTTAACGTTTTGTCATTGATAACGAAACCACCATAGCCGGACTCATGTTCTGGACGCTCTTTTAAAGCAATAGCGTCGTTGTGATAAGCCGCAGGCTTCATAGCCTCCTGCATTCCTTGAAACTTGAATCCGGTCCCTTTGTGAGGGTCGCCATTTTGACGACTGCCGATAAAGTCATTGCCGGTTTTGTTGCCGAGCACTTCACTTGTATTCCAATCGGCATACTTAAGCCATGCCCAACCGTGGGGCTGGGTGGTGGTCGGCGTCGAGATCTCTGGCTGCGCCCCTTCACCGTATAAGTGGAAAATGTTCAGCCTTTGGTTTGCTTCCTTAGCATTCAGCAGCGGCTGATTCACAGCATCGCCCATCATCTTAAGTCGTGAAGGATCACGAAATACCCTCAAATGGCTATAAGCTAATGTAGTCAGTACCCGAGCATTGGCTTTAGGGTCCTTGAGTACGCTGTTGAGCTGTTCTGCCCACTTAACGTCATCATCACTCCAGCCGTCCAGAAAACCGATGCCAGCGTCTTCATTTTTCTTTGCTACTGGCACTGAAGGATCTTTCGCTTGAGCGATCGCTACGTTTTCTAGGATCCGACGCAAAAACGATTGAGACATGTACTCAACGGCAGGGCTCTGCAGCAGGTCATTGCCCAAATGGTTAAACTCAAATGCTTGGTTGGCTTCTGCAATCTTTTCCACCGACTGAGCGACTATCTGGTTTTTCACCGCGTCAGAGGTTGTTGGAAACTGCGCATTTACCTTGTCTCGGACTAAATTTTCAATGCTACCTTCATACTGGGCAGCACGCATGATGGCGTGATTAAACTCTTCCTCGGCCTGACGCAATGGTGGCATCGGGACTGGTTGCGTGTTCAGCGGTGGTTGATTACCGACTAAGGAAACGGAGACCGATGAAACCTGACTTAAAGAGGTATTAGCCGCGGTGCTTGCCGCGCTTAGTGTCTGCTGTGAGGACAGCAAAGCCGCGGTGCTTGCCGCGCCGTCTGTTCGAATCGTTGTTTGCATCGATCACCCCGCAGTGGATTCAGTGATCGCATCAAACAAGGCACTGCGTAAACTGAGTGCATTTTGCCAAAAGACATTGAGATCGCTATTCACCACGGACTCATCCGGCAATGCAAAGTTGAGTACAACAGTGGCGTTGTCAGCGGCTAACGAGAACGACGCAATGCCGACAACATCGGGGTGAGAATTCAGCGCCAGCAGTTTGGAAGGTGATATTCCCCCCTCAGGCTGTTTGGCTGGTGACAAAGGGAACATGACCACCATGCGGTTTTCATAATTGAAAATCGTGGCGTAATGCATGCCATCTTCGCCAACTAAGTTGCATTGACCATTCAAAAGCTGCCATTGCCCGCCAGATAAGTCGGATAGCCAGTTGTTTATGATTTCTTCTTTGTTCATTGCGAGGACCCCTTTTCGTATTGAGTAATCAAAACGATAAGCGTAAGGGCATTCGCCATATATCACTTTTGGTCAGAAGTTTTTAGGGCGCCTTTTATCGGCTAGCGCTCACGGCTTTCAGTTGCATGCCAGTGAGAGGAAATTGATGCTGAATCTAGAAATAGCCAGCCACTGAAAATAAAAAAGCCCAGCATAGCTGGACTTTCGGAGAGCAAAAATAAACGCATTAGGGCTGTATCTGCTGGCGTTCGCTCAATTGCTTGGTAATAGCTTGCTTGAGCGCTTGCAGCTGACCATCGATACTCGCATCGATAATACCGACCTCGGTCTCCAGTATGCAACCGCCGTTTTTTAAACGCGCATCGGCAATGACTTCAACGTACCCCACTTCAGGGAAATCACTGAGTATGGAAGAAACCTTCTCCCGCACTTCAGTAACCTGCTCTGGATGTACATGAAGAATCACTTGCTTTTGGTTACTGACGAGCTGGAGCGCCTCTCTCACGACACTTGCTGTGGTATCCACATCATCAAAGCTGTTGATGATCTTTCTGACGGCATCGAGCACAACGCCTGTCATTTTTTGCTCGACCTGCAAATAGTACTCGTTGCATCGAGCAAGTGTTGCCAGCATGGTTTCGGCATTCTCGATCTTCGCTTGATCGATGCCGTCCTGATAACCTCGCTGCCTCTCTAGCTCATAGGCTTCGTCCGCTTTCGCAATGATACTTTCTGCTTTTGAGTGCGCCGCCTCAACCAAATGCTGCGAATCTAAGTAACTCACATAGTCTTTTGCTTTGAGCACTTTTAAGCCCGGCGCCAATTGCAAGTTGTCGGTTTTTATTTCAACAAATGAAACCATTGAGGAATTACCTGTTTTGCGATTTTCTTGATAAGTCGATATGCGAGATCACGATGCGCGTCATCCAACCAATCTGCACTGCGATCCGTCAGCGTCAGTTGACGATCGAGCTTAAATTGCCATCGTTGCACTAGCTCTGATGGTGACTTTGCCAGTAAGAACGTGACCCATAAATACCCCAGCTCTCGGGCTGTCTTTTCAAAGCTTTTTTCATCAAGGCTGGTTGGCAGTGGCTTTTGCCAACCGCTGGGCCAGCTGGAAATCATCATCGGTCCTTGTTGGATCAAAAAACGCGTTTCATCCACCCCAAAGACCTGATTAAGACACTGTTTAGGTTGCTTTAGCACCACTTGGCGCATCGCTTGGCAATGCATGATTCCGCCAATCATCAGCAGCAGCCGATTTGTTGCCTCTACAGGCAGTAAAGCCAGACTGTTGTATGGATGATTAAAAGCATGGTCCGTAATTGGCGACAACGCCCAGTCTTCAATACACCACTGATTGATGGCCGCTTGGTCTCTCCAGCCTTGAAGTTTTAACAACCAAGGCTGTTTTTCCATTACCCAACTTTCGTCAATATAACTGCAAGGGCAATAGTTAAACTGATGCTGAATTTGGGAAGCCGGCGTTTCGGAATTAACCACGTTTCACGTTCCTGCGGCACCAAGCAAACGTTGCTGCGTTAGAGCCAATGATCAGCAGTACCAAGAAAACAAGGATAGCAATCAGATGGCTTGCGGTGTCTTTGGTCACTTGAATCGACAGAATGCTTTCGAATTGATTACCTTGAGAAGTCACGCGAACTTCCGAAGATGGCACCATCACCACGCTAATACGATCGTAGTTCAACCCTTCGATACTGTTGTTTACTAACAGCTTAATTTGAGGGACATAAGAGTCCAACGCCACATCCGCTGCATGTTTGATAAACACAGATGCCGATGCTGGCGTTGGGCGCTCACCAGGACGAAGATTTTGGTCTTCAAGTACCACGTGAACGCGAGCGACCAACACACCATCAATTTGTGACAATGTGGACGACAGCTCTTGCGATTTCGCGTAAATAAGTCTTGCTCGCTCAGCAAGCGGAGACGAAATCAGATCGTCTTTAGGGAAGACTTCTTTTAGTGTCGAGAACTGCTCTCTTGGGTAACCTTTGCGCTTAAGCGCATCAACCGCAAACGCAATTTGTGCGTTATCTACCATCAGCTTGACGGTGTTGTCTTTATCCGGTTCTTTGGTGGCGACGACGCCTTCAGAAAGTAAGATCGACAACATTTCGTTGCCTTCTTTCTGGCTCACACCGGTGTAAAGTTCGGTCTGACAACCCACCAAAAATAGAACCAGTAACATGCTTACTGCACGCATTGTTTTTCTTGTGATGACTGACTTCATTGTAACTACTGTGCCTTTAACAGTGTTTCTACGTTTTGCGTCGTTTTACCTACCGTCTTGGCGATCAGTTCCTCTTGAAAGGTAATTCGAGTCAACGCCCATTGCATTTGCAAAAGCTGAGCAGGATCGTCACCCACCATTTTCATACTGTCGGTTAAACTGCTTTTTGCGTTATCGATGGTATTTTTCAGCTCGCTAATGTTTTCTAACAAACCACCTTCTAAACCATTGTTTCCTTCCGGGGCCAACATCGCTTGCTCGAAACGTTCGCTAAGCCTATCCTGAGCTTGCGCATCTTGCACTTGATCTAGATTCGTCTGCATGACTTCGGTGTATTGCGTATTGATCATCTGCGTTCCTATGAGAGCTCTAGTTTGTGGCTGTAAGTCAGCATGTTTTTGACCATCGAGTTGATTTGTATAACAAAACTCAACTCTTCCCGAACCATGTCTAACAATGGCTCTTGATCAGGAATGTCTTTCAACTCGGCCCAGCTATGCCAAAGTGCTTGTTCCTTTTGCGCCCCCAGAGGGAAATGCTCAGACAGCAGCACTTTTAGCTCCTCACGATCTTTTGGAGGATCGGCGAGCAAACGTCCAGAAAAGCTGCCCAGTAACTCTTGTTCGAGTGAAACCAGTAATTCTGGAGACGCTTTATCGGTGCCTTTTACGCTTCTTTCCTGGCTAAGTGCATACCACAACGCCTCTTTCTGCTCGCTTGGAGAAGCAAGCGCTCCGTCAAGTGAGCGGTTAAGTGCCGCTGAGCTAAAGTTTCCGGAACTCTTGAGCGCTTCATACCACTCTTTAATTGCCGTTACTTTGGCCTCAGACTGAGAGACGATGTCCGTGCTTTTTTGTACTGGCGATGCGCTCTTGTTTGATGAATTGCTTTCTGATGCACTGTAGTCTGACGCACTTTCACTCATCAAACGGCTCATCTTGTTTGCCTCGTGCGGATCAACTTTGGTTGGCTGCTGAACCTGACTGAGCACATAGTTGAGCGAGTTGTTTTCAACCTTCATTAAAGGTTCCTGATATCCTGAGAGAAGCTCGTTGCAAAGGCTTGGCTTTCTTCACTGCCTTTTGAAGCCATCGCCAGCCAAGATTCCGCTTTGCTCGCTAACCCTGCTTTACCCGCCGCCAGAGCCGCTAAGCAGACTAAGTCAGGCGAGTTCACGCATACAGGTTCAAGCAAGCGATGCGCCTCTTCGTAGCGACCACGATTCATCAAACTCATAGAACGAATCATTGCCACAACTTCTTCGGTATCCCCTTGGGATTCGAGGCAAGACGCAATCGTCTCTGCCTCTTCGTAGCGATGCATACCGGTTGCCATCAAAGCCGTTTCGGCCAGCAGCAAACGCATGTCTTTTTCCATAACTTACACCTTCTGCAGAATCGACTGCATCACATCCTTGATAGCACGAGTGGTGGTCGCGTTGATGTTGTAAACCACCGACCATTTGTTGATGGTGTGCTGCAATTCAGCCAGCTTTGATGGGTCATCAGCGTTCGTTTCTAGGTTTTTGATCGCTTCGTTCACGGCTTCATTCGCCGCTTTTGCTTGTTCTTCTAGTTTCGCTTTAACATCATCGAGATAAACACTGTTACTCGCATCGTAAAATGACATAGGTATCGCCTCTTGGTTATTTATTGCATTCGACAGTTTCAATCACAGCTAGGGCCGCTTGATAGGCTTCATGCTGTTTGAGTAGCAACTGATATTCATGGGGAGCACAGCCAAGATCGAGCTGGCGCTTAACTGCAGATTGCGCTTGCTTGAACTTGAGGACAATGGCCTCTTTCTGTTCCTGCCCTGAGTCGCTTTGTAGTAGTTGTTCAAGATTTGTCATTGGTATTTCCACCTTCATACCCTAGATCGATCGTGATCACTCGCCCGCCCTTCACCAGCTCTATTCCTGATGGGGTGACGCTAGAAATGCGATACCCTTGAGGGGTGCGAGCCCCAACCATGTAACGAACATTGTCCGTAAGAATCACATAAGGAACTTGGCCGAAATTCACGCTACGAAACGGAAAATCGATGTTCGTTCCCTTGCTTACTTTCGGAATGGACTTCAAAACCAAATAAGGTTTCTCGCCATACTGCTCACGGAAATCCCTTGTAACGCCATAGAAGCGAGTGGTCTCGATATCGTCCAACTCACCGCGAACTTCAATACGATCGCCACTTGTTACTAACTGAACTTTCTTTAGTAACTCTGCTTTCTCAAGCAAGGCTTTGAGCGTATCCATATAGGCGCCCGCTCTTTGCAGTTCGACCTTCCAAGCGACCAGCCCCGGGACATCGCGTTCTAATATCTGCTCGACTTGGCTCCAACGGCTCGCATCATCAATGTACCCCGTTAAGAGCAGCGTGCCTGTCTCTTCACCATTCTCAACTTTGACTTGGTGATAACCGAGGTTACGCAAGATAAAGCGCACGCCACGACGAATTTCTTCCATGGTTCGCAGATCACTTTTGTAGTTGATCCCTAGCGCGTCAATTCTTCCCAGCAGTTGCAGTTTTGCGGTTCTATCCTCGACGTACCCTTCCAGTACTGCCTGCCTTGCCGTTGCATTCCATTCAACTCGCACATCATCAAGCTTCAATTCGCTCAGAATATTGCGCACTAAAACGATGGGCTCCGCTTCCGTGATGGCATCGCTGTCGCTAGCTCGGATTTGGCTATACCAAACACCGGCAAATATCACGCTTGGGATCAGGCTGCACATCAAGCCGATCAAGACTGTTCTCTTCCAACCTGATGACGGTTTATGGCTGACCGGTGCCGCTTGTTTATCTGTGGCTTCCGTCGTGATATCGATCGCCAAGTCATCTTCAAGATGCCCTACCGCAAACGTTAATCGGCCAACCGAAACCAAGGCGTTGCGTGATAATTCAATCCCATTAGCGTCAACGGTAACGCTCTCGTTATTGATCGAAACCTCATCACAATCACGCAGTAAGACGGTATCGCCATCGCATACCAATACAAGGTGACTCGCCTTGATGTCCGAATCGGTCAGCACAAGGTCGGCGGTAAAGTCATCGCTCCCCAACACCAATGAATCATTGGGTAAGGTCACCTCTACTCCGGCATGAACACCAGAGAGAATACGAATTTTCCATTGCTGCATTGAGGCTATTGCTCCTCTAATGGTCGAACGCAATGATTCTCTGAGCCATCACACTCTTTGATTTGCACTCGCCATCCTTTTTGCCCTGAAGGCAGCTCGCATTGTGATAACAGCGAAGATTTGCCCTGTGACAATAGATCTTGCTGATGACGCTCCGCTTGCACTTGAGATGTACAGCTGTAGAGCGCGAGTGCCGATTTCAGCTCTACACTGTTATTTGAAATATTGTTCAAGGTGCCAAGCTTTGGTCTTAAGTCATACTCATTACCGATAAGCACGTTATCACCAATACCATCGACAACAATTCTCGGCTCAATAATGAACATGCGCACCGTTCTTCTGTTGGTATCAGTGGTACTTCTAAACAAAGCACCAAGGTATGGGATGTCTCCTAACAAAGGCACTTTACGCAGTTGGTGACTAACTTCATCACGGTACACACCACCGATGAGTAGGCTCTGCCCTTGTTTCACAGTCGCCAACGTGCTGATCTCTGTCTTGCGGATGGATGGCACATCATCAACACCGCCATCTGGAATTTGCGCACCATCTTCAAGATGCAAACTCAAGTTGATTTCTGGTCTTTCAACAAATCGATCTCCGACAATACGTGGGACGATTCGCAGTAAGGTGCCGTAGGTCACTTCTTCAAGCGCCGCCGTTTCTCTGCCAATCAACTTGACGTAGAACGTGCTGCTGTTGTTCAACACCGCCTCAACGTTTTCTTGAGTTAGCAAAGTCGGTCGAGACACGACTTGAGCACTACCTTGAGATTCCAACAAACGAATTTGAGCCAACAAGTAGTTTAAATTGGTCGCATCAAGCAGTGACTTAAAGGTCTGCCCGCTGCCTAGCGTCACATCACCACCATCAACGTCACCTGTGGTTTTGATGTCTAAAATACTGTTGTTTCCGACCTCAATACCCGCTCGCCAATCCACACCCAGTTGGCTCAAATCGTTCGCACTGATATCGACAATCGAGAGTGCCACTTCGATTCGCGACTGTGGCTGATCCAACTGAGCGACCAACTTGCGGTACAAAGGCAGGCGCGCTTGCGTATCACGTACTATGATGGCGTTTAAACCTGGCTCTGCTTCAACCGACGCACCGCCGTGTACAGAAACATTCTTCGTCGTGGTTGCAGCCGTATTGATGTCCGTTTCTTCACTCTCTTTGGTTGCCTTGATCTGAGTTTGAACACCCGACAACACCCGGCTCAATACCGATGCAATGCCCGGAACCGTCACCGCTTGATCGCGATAAGTGATTTCTCTGTCCGTCGCCGAGGCGTATTTCAAAGGAATAATTTCAACAAACAGCTCATCCGTAGAGTTCGACTTTTGAACCAATCGGCTTTCCAGCGCTTCGGCCGTTTGCACAACCAAATCAACGTATCTAGGTGGGCCCGCTAAATAAACCAACCCTTTGTTCTCTGCCGCACGCCAACCGTAGCGAGAATCCCAAATCCCTGTCGATATCAGAGTACTGCGCAGCTCACGGGCCGTTAGAAGTTCAAGCTGTAACAGTCGTGAACGGGTTTCCGTCGCTTTGTACACATGCAACACCGCGCCATCGAAATACCACATCAGGTTGTAGACCTGTGCTAGGTAATCAAGAAACTCGGCTGGGTCTTCTGGCGTAAATCGACCACTGACTCGATCATTGACTTTGTCACTGACCGACACAGAAACACGATAGTTAGCGCCAAAGTTATTCAATAGTTCTTTTAAAGAGTCGTTGTCGGCATAGTAACGAAACGGCTGATCAGGCCAATCCAACTCTGATGCGTGTAAAGGCAATGCCGCCAACAAACTCAAAGTACATGCAACAGACCAAACAAGTCGGCGAAGTTGTTTTTTTAAAACGGCAAGCATTATGGAATCCAAATACTGTGGCTGACGGTATGATTAACGCGTTGATGCTCTAGCACACCACTAAACTGCTCGACCAAATTCACATGTTGGGAGAGCTGAGCGCATAATGCTTCTGCGGTTGCGCTTTCCATGTTCATCTTTCCTTGCACAATCAACTGTTCGTTATCATTCACCGTCAGTGTGCTACTCGTATCTCGCAGTGTCTTCAAAGAGAGCTGCATACAATGCTTGAGTGCCTGCTCTTTTTGGTAATCGAGGTGCTGTTCAAACTGAAATGGGAGCACGGTTTCCCACAAGACCCATGATGAATGCTGCCGAATGTTAAGCAGCATCTGGTCGACTTCGATATCGTAGGAACCATTATTTGAGGCAATAAAATCCCCAACCCCAATCGTTGCCGCGAGAGATTTCATCATTTGATCTAACATATTTAGCTCTATTTAAATCTGGCTGAGATGGTTACAAGCTTGACCGCACTGGTTACTCTGAATATCAAAATAGTAGTGATCCACATTGCCAACGGTGTGCATGTCTTGAAACCACTGCCAAATCTCCGCAACCGCATTTAAGTCGCTGTACACATGGTCACAAGCGTCCCATACGTCGTTGAGCTCAGGCGCTTGCACTCGAGCTTCGCCACACCAGACTTTCCATTCAGAGATAAACTTATCTGACGTTTCGCCGTACTGAGATAGACCTTTGAGCTTCTCAAGCGTTGGCTTCCACTCTTCCACCATCGCTCGGTGAGATTCGACTGCCTGATTTTGTTGTTCATTAAGAACATCCAGCTGCTCATACAGTTCACTCTGCTGGCTCTGAATCAGTGCTAACTGCTGCTCTGCAAAAATCGCACTGTTTTCTTCTGTCGACAGTCTCAACCAGTAGTCTTTCTGAATACTCAGCTGATTGATCAACTGCTCAAGCTTGATGGTGTCATGCAACACCGCCTGATCTGTCTTTCGGTTCACCCACTCATTCAGGGTTAAATACATCGACAGGATCAGCGTTTTAGGGGACGCTAAATTGAAGCGAAAACCTAATCGGCTGTTAATGTAATCCAGCCTTTGCTCAAAAGAGCTCAACACATGATTGTCACTCAGTTGCCCACCCACCTCGAGAAAGAGGCGCATGGCAAACCGGTCTAAAGAGGTACCAAACCTTTGATAGGTTTTCACCACTTGGCTTGCACATAAGCAATCAACGACATTGCGGTCAAGCAAACGTTGCAGCAAAGACAATTGTTCTGAACTCAAAACATCTTCACTAAGCAGTTGTCGGTGATTGACATTAACAACATTGGGCACTTGCGATGATTGGGTTAAACCTTCGTATCTTGCGCCTCTCTGCAATACAGTGACCTTCCTTTGCGTCACAATGTTGTTAGGAAAAAGCGAACGGCGTCGCCAATGCAGCTTTTTCATTGGTGTTGTTCTCCGCATCTACTTCGAACAATCCAGAAGGAAGTAGAGGTAATAGTTTTGTTCGTTGTTACGCTGAGCATAATAGAGTTTACGTCAGTTGATGCCTTTCAAAATTAGTCAGAAAATTTTAGTCGTCAGACATTTCACTTAGCAATAGCGACTTGTTCATCCCCAGAACGTACACGACTTGGTGTCGTTCCAAAACGGCGTCGGTAACTTTGCGTAAAGTAAGATTGACTAGAAAAGCCCGCTTCCATTGCGACATCGACAATGCTCATTTTGCTGGTAAGCAATAACTTATGGGCATGCAGCAAACGGCGCTCACTGATCCACGCCCTAGGAGAAACGCCATAGTGCTCACTAAAGAGCTCTTTAAACGTCGTCAGGCTCGCGCCAAACTCTTGTGCGTAGTCGGTCAGCTTCCACTCCTTCAGGTAATGGAGTTCCATAAAGCGACGCAGTCGGTCTGAGGTTTTGTTGGTCAGCTGTGATAATAACGCATACAGGTTCTCACCTTGCTCACCGTGGAGCAATAAGATGAGCATTTCCTCGTATTTTAAGCGCATGATGGTGTCAGGATAAGACTGCTCTTCTAGCGTCTTCATCCCTGATAAGGTCTGCTCTATCAACAAATTGAAAGTAAACGGGAACAATCCAGACTGAACGTTCTCAACTTTTGGTAGCGACATCAGTAAATCACTGTGCTTTTGCAAAAATTGACTGACAAGTTCGTTGTCGAATTCGATCACTGACGCCGTATATTGGCCATCTACTGGCGTGTATTCTAGTAAGTAATCCCCTTGAGAGAGAAACACACCACAACCAGCGACGACATCTAACGTGCAATCCCCCGTCTGAACTCGCAATTGCCCATTGTGAACGACAACAATGTGAGACTGGCGAGAATGAAAAACTTCATCGTATTTTTCATAGTAACAAGTACTATGGATTTTTCGCGATAGCGAGTTGACCCTTTCTGTGTTTAGTTGGCCTAACACATCCATTTTCTACCCTTCATAATCCTAATTTCTCTAATCCAAATAGAGAAATGCCAAAGCCTGACTACGCCTATACAAAAAAGTACGTGCGATGTTTAATCAGAACGATGTCAATTAAAGAAGCAAAGAAAAGAGCACAGGTGCGATAGCACGACCATACTCCCCGAATAAATTACAAATAGCTCAAAAACTACCGGTGGTAGCAAAAAATAATCTTGGAAAAACGTCTCGATATTGTTTTTTATATTCTCGAGAAATTAATAAGCTTTTGCTAAAGTTCAACTTATAACTAGTGATACTCAAGCAACCAAAGCCCTTATTATATTAGAATAAATGAAAGTACTAATATTTAAGCCTACTCTCACCTACATTGGTATTTCCACAAAAATGGAGTGTTTATTTTTAAACCACTCTATCTAGCCAACTTCATAGAAGCGGGGGATATAAACATAAAAATTGCAGTGAGTGCAACAGATATTCATATAAAGAAGCACTGAGCCGATGACTTGACTCCATTAATAATTAGGGTTTTAGCTCCGGATTATTCGCTTCATTCAACTTAAATTTTTATTAAAATAGAAAAAATGAAAACGATTACTTTTTTAGTTATTATTGTAAGCTTCTAGTTTTAAATCCTTATGCACTCTGCCTTGCGTAAAAATATAGCCTTCTTCTTTACTGGCTCTGATTTCCCCTTGATAACGTAACACTGCGCGGATCTTCATTTCACCCTTACCTGCTTGTATAGGCGCAATAACAAAAGAGTACTGCACAGGCAGCTGAACCCCCTGATATGTCTGCTTTGCGACTGTAATACACCGTTCTGTGGTTACTTGGCACACATCAATATCAACCGATGTACTCACGGGCGCAATATACTCATCAAAAGCCACCCACCCATACAGTACAGCTTGTGAAGAGCTCGCAAAGCCGCCGTTTGAGGAATTGTTGTGAGTGCAAGCATTCAAAAACAACAGGCTTAGCAACCCAATAAGCGTTCTAGATTTCACTGCGTACTCTATCTACTTATCTTTTTATTAAAAATGACAGTCGCAATTCTGGTACAGAAATATATAAAAGATCAACCTGTATTTTATAAATGACTCAAAAAATAAATTCTCAAAAATAAGAAACCCTTAATTACACTGGATTTGCTTTGTTTTAAAATTTGACATTAGTTCCAATCACATAATCAAATATTATATAAGTGGAATTTATATGCACTAATGATATAAGCAACACCGTCAATGCTTTCTTTATTAACCTTATAGAAAAAACGTTTATATAAAAAAATCCAACCAATTTTGATAAACATCGAAATGCACTTGCCATAACTTCACCCTTAAAATTCTAAAAAGGATGACTTCTATGTCTGCGCGCCAAATCGTAGATTAGGTTTTACTTAAATTTGCTCATCAAATAGGGTTACCTAAATTACAGTTGATTGAAGACGAATTGGGTTTAGCTTTTGATGACAACTTAAGAGTGCATGTGATTTTTCACCCAACGACAGGGATGCTTCAATTAGAAGCTGAGATCGTCGATCTACAAATTGTTAATTCTGACCTTTACCGTTCTTTTATCGCATTCAACTACCATTGGTCTGAGCATCAATTGTTTTTTAGCTTAGATAACCACAGGCACAAGCTTTGTTTAAATAGACTGCTTCATGCAGAGTCACTCGACTACGAACTGTTTGAAGATGCACTAGCTGAGCTGCTCACACAGAGCGAATCTTGGGAAGATTTGTTATCTGCCCACATCGCCATGGAAGCTTTGCCATCTCAGCTTCAGAGCTCGGATTTAAGAGTTTAGGTAATCTATGTCCAATGACATCCAACCAACACAAAAGCACTTATCTATCGATTGGATCGAGAGCAATAACCAGACTGAGTCTGTACAGAAGGGAAACTTTTTAGGCAGAACCGTGGTGCAGATAAATCCAAACGAGCGAGAGCAAAACCGCACTAACTCAAAATTGGAGCTAGGCGAGACGCTTTCTATGCTTGCCAATACTGAGCGCTCCAACGCGATTTTAAGCTTTGAAAAAGACTCGAACGCAGCACAAAGCCTGTTGAGTAGAAAGGTTCAAGTGTTCGCGACCAATAGGCCGATGAGCTAAGATGTATGCGCCCCATGAACCCACGGGGCGGTGTTGTTAATGTTTGAAGTTCCAAGGTAGGAGCGCATTGATATCAGGCTCCGCTTTCGCGAGCTCTTTCATGCACTTGACCATGTAGTCGTAGAGGATAAGGCCGTTGGCTTTCGCTGTCTCGACGATGCTGAAAAGCATCGCGCTCGCATCAGCACCATTTGGTGTGTTTGAGAACAGCCAATTTTTTCTGCCAATGA